>JAIVJE010000049.1 GCA_020200195.1 Acidobacteriota bacterium
CCAACGCCCGCGCCAGCCCCGCGCGCTTCCGCATCCCCCCGGAGAGCGCGCCCGGCATTTTGTGGTACTCATGCTCGAGGCCTACCGACTCGAGCTTTTCGCACGCCTTCTGACGAATCGCGGCATCGCTGAGTCTCGTGTGACGCCGCAAGGGGAACGCGACGTTCTCACCGACCGAGATCGAGTCGAAGAGCGCGGCGTTCTGAAACAGAAAGCCTATTCCTCGACGCACTCGCGACAGATCCATACCCTTCAGCGCGCTGACCTCATCGTCCTGGACCAATACCCGTCCGGCGTCGGGACGTACCAAACCAATGATGTGCCGTAGTGTCACGCTCTTGCCCGTACCGCTCCGTCCAAGAATGACGAAGCCACAGCCTGGCGGTACTTCGAACGAGACGTCGTCGAGCACGCGCCGGTCGCCGAACTGTTTCGAGACCCGATCGAGACGCACCGCGGCCGGCCGCCCGGCTTCACGCGGCCGGCCGTTCGGGTCGGGCTGTTTCCGTGCCAGCATCAGCCCGCGGCCCCGGGAAACACGAAGAAGATCAGCCGCACCAGCAGCACGTTGGTCACGATGATGAAGATCGAGGACATGACGACGGCGCGAGTCGAGGCGCGACCGACGCCTTCGGTTCCAGACTCCGTGGTGAAGCCCAGGTAAGACGAAATCGTCGCGATAATGAAACCGAACACGACCGTCTTGACGGTGGCGGGCACGTAGTCCGTTATATCGAGCAGCGAGAACGCTTTGCTGAAATACAGGTTGAGAGGCATGCTCGTGACGGTCGTCTCGGCGACGAAGCCGCCGAGCATTCCCGAGAAGTTCATGATCGTCGTGAGGATCGGAAGCGCGATCATGCACGCGAGCACGCGGGTCACGACAAGGTACTGAAAGGCGTCGACTGCCGACGCTTCGAGCGCGTCAATCTGCTCGGTGACCCGCATCGCGCCGAGCTCGGCGCCGATGCCCGCCCCGATCCGCCCCGATAGCAGGAGCCCGGCCGTCAGCGGGCCCGTCTCCCGCACGAGCGCCAGGGCGAGCCCGGCGGGAATCATCGACTCCGCGCCGAATCGCTCCAGGGACGCGCGCGTGTGCATGGAGAGCACGGCGCCGACGGCGACGCCGGACACCGCGATCAGCGGCGCGGACTTCACCCCCAGTTCGTAAAGCTGTCGGACGGTTTCGCGGAACTCGTACGGCGGTGTAAAAATTCCACCGGCGGCCTTGAAGCCGAACAGCGAGACCTCACCCGTCGTCGTGAAGAGGGACGTGACGGCGGTCCCTGCGCGGTCGAGCATTTCAATGTCGAGGTTGCAAGGCGCTCGCCAACCGAGGAGGATGCGACGCCCTGAGCTGGGCCATCAGGCCGCCGGAGGCACTGGCCTGCGGGTGCCTCCTTTGCCGCCGTCCTGGATCTCGTGCTTCTTCATTTTGCTGTAGAGCGTCGGTCGATACAGGCCAAGGATCTGCGCCGCTTCCTGCTTGTTCCAGTTCGTCCGCTGCAGCGTCTGGAGGATGGCCATCTTTTCGATTTCCGCGAGAGTGCGGTGGGGCGGCACGACGAACTCCGCGGTCGTCGCGGTCTCGGTGCGCAGCGACTCCGGCAGGTCGTTGACGGCGATCTCGTTCCCCTTCGCGACGAGCACGCCGCGCTCGATCACGTTCTCGAGCTCCCGCACGTTGCCCGGCCACCGGTGGCGGATCAGCACGTGATACGCGACCGGCGCAATGGACCTCACATTGCGTTGATGGCGCTGACGGTATTTCTCCAGGAAGTGTTCGCACAACAACGGAATATCTTCGGTGCGCTCGCGTAGCGGCGGGACTCGGAGCGTAATGGTGTTGATGCGGAAATAGAGGTCTTCGCGCAGCTTTCCGTCCCGAAGCGCGGCGTCGAGATCGATATTGGTCGCACAGATCAGCCGAAAGTCGACGCGCACGATCCGGTCGCTGCCGATCGGGCGATACTCGCGTTCCTGCAGCACGCGGAGAAGTTTGGTCTGCAGGTATGGCGGCATCTCGCCGATCTCGTCGAGGAGCAGCGAACCCCCTTCCGCCATCTCGAACAGCCCTTCTTTGTCCGTCTGCGCTCCGGTGAACGCCCCTTTCTTGTACCCGAACAACTCCGACTCGATCAGGTCTTTGGGAATCGCCGCGCAGTTGATCTTGATGAACGGCCCCTTGGCCCTTTTGCTGTTGTAGTGGAGGGCGTTCGAAATCAGCTCTTTGCCGGTGCCGTTCTCCCCCTGGATCAGGATATTGGCGTCGCTGCCGGCAACGCTCTCCACCAGCTCGAGCACCTCGTGCATCTTCTTGCTCTTGCCGATGATGTTGCCGAAACGGAACTGTCCCTCGAGTTTCTGCTTGAGCAGCAGGTTTTCTCCGACCAGATCGCGCCGCTCGATTGCGCGCTCGAGCATCGTGATCAGCGTGTCGGGCTCAATCGGTTTCTCGACGAAGCTGTGCGCGCCCGCCTTCATCGCCTCGACGGCCTTCGGCACGCTGCCATGGCCGGTAATGACAATCACTTCCGTGTCGCCGTGCGTCTGCTTGAACTTGCGGAGCAGCTCCAGACCGTCTGCGTCAGGCAGCATCATGTCGGTCACGACGACGTCGGGCTTCCAGGTCTTGAAGATCTCCTCCCCGCGCGTACCGATCATCGCCGTACGGACCTCGTAGCCTTCATGCTCCAGAAGGATCTTCAGCCATTCGATCATGGCCGGCTCGTCGTCGATGGCCAGCACGCGGCTCTTCTTTTTGGTAATCGTCATATCTGCCCTGTCCGATCTCATACAGCGCCTGCACTGCGTTTGACGCAGGAATTATACAGTTTAGGCTAGGCGCGTCCACCTGTGGACGGCTGTCGCAAACGAATACAGCCTCATCGCCTAACCGCGTGGCCCGTGGGAGGTTAGGCGTCAGGCGCCCACCCGTGTCTGCCGACCAGAGGCACGAAAACGCAGCTTTCCCCTTCTTTGCGGCTGACGTTGCCGCCCCGGCGCTCGATGATCGTGACCCGCTGGAGGCCGTGCGGGCCGACGGGGATGACCAGCCGGCCGCCATCGGCGAGTTGGCTGGTGAGGGTTTCAGGGACAGCCGGCGCACCTGCGGTGACGAGGATCCGATCGTACGGCGCTCGCGGTGCATAGCCCTCGGTGCCGTCACCGACGAGCACCTCGACGTTGGTCACCCCCGCTGCTTCCAGATTCGCCGTTGCGCGCGTGGCCAACGTCGCGTGCCGTTCGATGGAGATGACGTGCGCCGCCAGGACCGCGAGGACCGCGCTCTGATAACCAGACCCGGTGCCGATCTCGAGCACGAGCGAGTCGGCAGCCGGCGCAAGCGCCTCCGTCATCACGGCCACCATGTAGGGTTGGGAGATCGTCTGTCCGTCGCCGATAGGCAGCGGTCTGTCCTCGTACGCATGGGGGCGCTGGTCGGGGGGAACGAAGAGGTGACGTTCGACGCGCTGCATCGCTTCGCTCACGCCCGGATCGCGCATGCCGCGTGCGGTGATCTGGGTAGCTACCATGCTCGCGCGCAGGCGCGGGTAGTCCATGGGCAAATAATACGGCACGGCAGGTTCCGCACGATCGGTTCCGCACGGCAGGTTCGACGAATTCGCCGCCTCGTACCTGACGAACCTGCCGCACTCACCGAACGCCACGAACCTGACGTTTCTGTTCAGCTATAATCCCAGCATGTCGCAGCCGCACCTGCTCGTGCCGGCGTTTTGGATGTGCGGCTGTTGAATGGAGACCCTCGAGACCCACGTCGACACGCGGTCAGACGAGTTCCGAACGAACCATGAGCGCATGGCCGCGCTCGTCGGCGAGCTCCGCGAGCGCACGGCAGCGGTGCGACAAGGCGGTGGCGTTAGATATCTCGAGCGCCATCGAGACCAGGGCAAGCTGCCCGTGCGCGACCGCCTCGAGAAGCTCCTCGATCCCGAATCCCCTTTTCTCGAGCTCTCGCCTCTCGCCGCCTGGAATCTCTACGAAGACGAAGCGCCCGCCGCCGGCATTGTCACAGGGATCGGCCGCGTCTCAGGCCGCGAGATGCTCATCGTTGCCAACGATGCGACGGTCAAGGGCGGGACGTACTACCCGATCACAGTGAAGAAGCACGTCCGCGCGCAGCAGATCGCGCTCGAAAACCGGTTACCGTGCATGTACCTGGTCGATTCCGGCGGCGCGTTCCTGCCGCTGCAGGCGGAAGTGTTTCCGGACCGCGAACACTTCGGCCGGATCTTCTACAACCAGGCCCGGATGTCCGCCGAGCGAATCCCGCAAATCGCCGTGGTGATGGGCTCCTGCACGGCAGGCGGCGCATACGTTCCCGCGATGTCGGACGAAACCATCATCGTAAAGGGCACCGGCACGATCTTTCTTGGCGGCCCGCCGCTCGTGAAGGCAGCGACGGGTGAAGAAGTGAGCGCCGAGGACCTCGGCGGCGCTGACGTCCACACGCGGTTGTCGGGCGTCGCGGATTACCTCGCCGAAGACGACGAACATGCGCTGCAGATTGCGCGCACGGTCGTGACGACACTGAATACGCGTAAAGCGATGCCCGCAGACGTGACGACGCCCGAGGATCCGCTGTACGATCCGCGGGAAATCTACGGAATCGTCAGCAGCGATACGCGCAAGTCTTATGAGGTCCGTGAAGTCATCGCCCGTATCGCTGACGGCTCTCGATTGGATGAGTTCAAAGAGCGCTACGGCACGACGCTTGTGACCGGGTTTGCGCGGCTGCATGGGTTTCTCGTGGGAATCATCGCCAACAACGGCGTGCTGTTCTCGGAATCCGCGCTCAAAGCAACGCATTTCATCGAGCTCTGTAATCTGCGCGGGATCCCACTGATCTTTCTCCAGAACATCTCCGGCTTCATCGTGGGCCGTCAGTACGAACGCGCCGGCATTGCGAAGGACGGGGCCAAGATGGTCCATGCGGTCGCGAACTCCGTGGTCCCGAAGTTCACGGTCGTGATCGGAGGATCATTCGGCGCCGGCAATTACGGGATGTGCGGGCGCGCGTTCGAGCCGCGTCTCCTATGGATGTGGCCGAACGCCCGGATTTCCGTCATGGGAGGCGAGCAGGCAGCCGGCGTGCTGACGATGGTCAAGCGGGACCAGCTCGCCCGGGAAGGCCGCACCATCACCGCTGAAGAAGAAGACAGTATCCGGAGGCCGATCCTCGAGAAGTACGAACGCGAAGGTTCGCCGTACTACTCGACCGCACGTCTGTGGGACGACGGGATTCTCGATCCCGCCGAAACACGCCAGGCGCTGGCGCTGGGTTTGTCCGCGGCGTTCAACGCTCCCATACCGGACGCGCGGTTCGGTATATTTCGAATGTAACGACATGGCCTCGCTCACGGTCTTGCAGGCCGGCCCCGTCGTATACGTTTCGCTGGATCGCCCGCTGGTGCGAAACGCATTCAACGAGGAGCTCATCACCGAGCTCACCACGTGGGCCGAAGCGGTCCCTTCGGACGGCGCTCGCGTCGCCGTCCTGTCCGGAGAGGGTAAGACGTTCTGCGCCGGCGCCGACCTGATGTGGATGTCGAAGATGCTCGGCTACTCGCACGAGGACAACCTGCGCGACGCCGAAGCGCTCGCCCGCATGTTCCGGGCATTGAATGACCTTCCCCTTCCGCTCATCGGGCGCGTCCACGGAGCGGCGCTCGGCGGCGGCGCCGGGCTGGCGGCGGTCTGCGACATCGTCGTCGCTGCCGACGATGCCGTGTTCGGGTTCACCGAAGCGAAGCTCGGAATCATACCGGCTGTGATCTCGCCGTTTGCGATCGCCAAGGTCGGCGAATCTGCGGCGCGCGAACTGTTTCTGACGGGGGCGCGCTTCTCTGCCAAGCGCGCGCGGCGGATCGGGTTGGTACACGCCACCGCGGCGGAAAACGATCTGGACGCCGTGATCGATGCGTACGTCCGTGAGTTGCTCACGTCAGCGCCCGGCGCGATTGCAGGCGCCAAGGCGCTGATCGCCGAGGTCTCCGGCCGCAAACCTGCTGATGTTGCGACCATTACCGCGCGCGCCATCGCCCAGCGACGCGTCTCGGCAGAGGGACAGGAAGGGATGCGCGCGTTTCTCGAGAAACGACGGCCCGGCTGGCATGCCGATTAAGCGTGTTCTGATTGCGAACCGCGGCGAGATCGCCATTCGCATCGCCCGGGCGTGCGGCGAGTCAGGTCTCGAAAGCGTGGCGGTGTTTTCGGACGCTGACGCCGGCGCCCCGCACGTGTACGCGGCCGATACCGCGGTACGCGTCGGCGCGGCGGCGGCAGCCGATAGTTACTTGTCGATTCCCAATCTCATAGCCGCGGCACAGGCTGTCGGCGCGGACGCGATCCATCCAGGTTACGGGTTCCTCTCGGAACGGCCGGAGTTCGCGCGGGCCTGCGAAGGCGCAGGAATCATCTTCATCGGGCCCCCCGCCAACGTGATCGAACGCATGGGCTCGAAGATCGAGGCGAGGGCGCTGGCGGAAGCTGCCGGCGTACCGGTGGTACCGGGACAGATTCCGGCGGACCAGTCGGATGCGGGGGTCGTTGCAGCGGCCGGCGCGATCGGGTATCCGGCTCTCGTCAAAGCCTCGGCCGGCGGCGGCGGAAAAGGGATGCGCATCCTCCGCGTTGCGGCAGGCGCCCCATCAGAAGATCGTCGAGGAAAGCCCGTCCACGGCAGTCTCCGAAGGGCTGCGGGCGCGCATATGTGCAGCGGCGGTCGCGGCTGGACTGGCTGCGGGATATCGCAATGCCGGTACGGTCGAATTCCTGGTCGAAGGCACGGGCGACGCCGCCCGATTCTACTTTCTCGAAATGAACACGCGGCTGCAGGTCGAGCACACGGTGACGGAGGCGGTCACCGGAGTCGATCTCGTCCGCGCGCAGTTCGCCGTGGCTGCGGGGGGATCGCTGCCGTGGCAGCAGGACTCCCTGACGCAACGCGGTCATGCGATCGAATGCCGTATCTACGCAGAGGATCCGGCCAGCGATTTCGTGCCCCAGGCGGGTGTGCTGGCGGTGTATCGGGAACCCTCCGGCCCTGGGATCAGGATCGACAGCGGCGTATCGGAGGGAATCGCGGTCGGCGTCCATTACGACCCGCTCCTCGCGAAGCTCATCGTGTACGCCGAATCGCGCGAGGCGGCAACCGCCAGGGCCATCGCGGCGCTGCGCGAGTACCCCATCCTTGGCATTCGTACGAACATTCCCTTCCTGCTTCGGCTGCTGGCGCATCCCCGATTCACTGACGGCGGGCTGCACACCGGCTTCCTGGACGATCATATGGAGTCATTGATCGCACCAGCAGGTCCGACCCCGGAAGCGCTCGCCGCAGCGGCGGCGGCGGCGCCGCACGCGGACGCGATGCCTGCCAGTGCTCCGACCTCGACGCCCGATCCATGGGCCAACCTGAGTGGATGGGGACGATAGTCGATGGCGACGCGCACGCTTCTGCTGAAACACGGCGGTCGCGCGTACCGTGTTGACGTCGAGAACGACGTCATCCGCGTCGAAGGAAGAGCCGTACCTGTAACGCAGACCGCTCCATCGTCTTTTCGAGTTGGCGGCCCACTGGCGCACAAGGCCTGGGCCGTCGTCGTGGGCGAGACACGGTGGGTGTACCTGGATGGGCAGGCGTACGTTTTTGAGATGGAGCGCCGAACTCCACGGCGGCGGGCGGCTGCGGGGCACGCCGAGCTGACGGCGCCGATGCCCGCCACCGTGCGAAGTGTCCAAGTCGCCGCCGGAGATTCAGTGAAGCGCGGCGACACGCTGATTCTCCTGGAGGCGATGAAGATGGAGATGCCGGTCCGTGCGCCTGAGGACGGAAGGGTGTCGGCTGTACACTGTGCCCCCGGCGATCTGGTGCAGCCGGGCGCCGTTCTTATCGATCTCGAGGAATGAATGGTCTTCCCTCCGCGCGTCTCGGTCGTAGAAGTCGGCCCGAGGGACGGTCTCCAGAACGAGCCGGCGCGGATCGCCACAGCCGACAAGATCGCCTACGTCAACGCGCTGAGCCGCGGAGGCGCGCCCGTCATCGAGGTCACCGCCTTCGTCAGCCCGAAGTGGATTCCACAGCTGGCCGATGCCGACGATGTCTACCGTGGCATCACGCGGCGGGAGGGCACGCGTTACACCGCCCTCGTACCGAACCTCGCTGGCCTGTCACGCGCGGAGACCGCGGGCGCCACCGAAGTCGCCATCTTCGCGTCCGCCTCGGAGACGTTCAGCCGGCGCAACATCAATCAGAGCATCGAAGAATCGCTCGAGACGTATCGCGGCGTCTGCGCGCGGGCGCGCGAGAACGGAATGCGCGTCCGCGCCTACCTGTCAACGGCGTTCGGGTGCCCGTTCGAAGGGGACGTTCCCGCGGCCCGGGTCGCGACAATCGCGGATGCGCTCATCGCGATGGGGGCGTTCGAAGTGGCGGTCAGCGACACGATAGGGAGCGCCCACCCAGGCCAGGTTCCGCGCATCATCGAGGCCGTCGGCGCGCATGTTCCGGTGAACCGGATTGCTCTGCACTTTCACGATACGCGAGGCACCGCGCTCGCGAACGTACTCGCGGCGCTGGACCTTGGCGTCACGACGTTCGATGCGTCCGCCGGCGGCCTCGGGGGGTGCCCTTACGCACCCGGTGCGGCAGGCAATCTCGCGACAGAAGACCTGATCTATATGCTCGATGGACTTGGTGTCGAGACCGGCATCACCCTCGAGGCCGTCGTCGAAGCCTCACGCTTCATGGAGTCGCGCGTCGGCCACGCACTCCCGTCGAGGTACCTTCAAGCAGTCGGATGAGGTCCGGCTGAAGCGGTAACAATATAGTTGACACATCACGCCAAACCCTGTAA
>JAIVJE010000285.1:0-1658 GCA_020200195.1 Acidobacteriota bacterium
GTCTGGATGTCCTCCGAGAGCGCGGCTGTCCTTTCGTTGTCGTCGTCGGACACCCGGAGTATTACCCGCGTTTCGGGTTCGAGCGCGCCTCCACACACGGCCTCACGAGCCAATGGGAGGGGATTCCGGATGCGGCTTTCATGGTCCTAGTACTTGACGTGCATGCCATGGTGGGCGTGTCCGGCGTGGCTCTGTACAGAGAAGAGTTCAACGAGGTCCCGTAACGCCTGGGCTGCGAGTCAGGGCGACCGCCCTGCTCGTGAATACGGGAAATCAACGCGAGAACGCTCACCTCTTTTACCGCGCGCTGGGCTTTTCGTCGACAGCGCTACGGTTTATCAAAGACCTTAGGTAGCGCTGAAGCCACGACCATTCCACACCGCTTCTTTCTTTCCACCGGGGAGAGGACGGCTTCGAGAAGAGGGCGCATCTGAGACAGTTGCTTGATCCGGATGACCATGTCCCATGCGGGCTCGAACTTTTTCCAGCCCGCGCTGTAGAAGAAGTGTTTCACACGGTGCTTCACCGATTCGTGCGTCGACGCCGCCTCGAAGATGGAGCCCCAGCGGTAGAACGCTTCGTACGCCCAGTCATACCCGCGCTTCAGTTCTTCCGGTGACAAGCCTGAAGGTCGATAGACTACGTGGCGCGTGTCGTAGAGGTCCCAGTTCCGCGTTGCGATTCGATCGCGCGCGGCCATGTCGGCGAACAACGCTGTACCGGGGTACGGCGTCAGAATGTGGAAGGTGGCCGTCGTAAGTCCCGCTTTGACGGCCCAGTCGACGGTGCGGGGGAAGACGTCGCGGTTGTCTCCGTCCAGGCCGAAGACGAAGCTGCCATTGATCATGATGCCGAGGCTGTCGAGCCGGCTGACGACGTCGCGGTAGCTGCGGCCGAGGTTCTGGCGTTTGCCGCAGCCCTCGAGGCTGTTGCTGGAGAGCGTTTCGAACCCGACGAACAGGCTCCGTAGCCCCGCGGCCGCCGCCTCTTCTATCACGTCATCACGCAGGATCGAGTCAACGGTTGCGGCTCCCTGAAAGACGCGGCCCATCCCCTTCATGCCGCGGAACAGATCTCGCGCGAAGCGGGGATTCCCGAAAAGGTGATCGTCCAGGAAGTAGAGGTGTCTGCCGGGAAGCCGGGCGATTTCGGCAAGCGCGTCGTCTACGCGCTGCGTGTAGAACGAGCGCCCTCCCGCGAAGAAACCATCCTTGTAGCAGAAGGTGCAATGGTGGGGACAGCCTCGCGAGACGACAATCGAGTTCGGTACCAGGTAGCGGTGCCGCTGAATGAGATCGCGCCGTATAGGCGGTAGGCTTTCCAGAATGCGCACGGACGATGCGTAGCGCAGCTGTGGCATGCCCGCCGCGAGGTCTTGGAGGAATCTGGGGAAGGTGTGCTCCCCCGGTCCGATGAAGATCGTGTCCGCGTGTTGCGCTGCCTCATCCGGCAGCGACGTGACGTGAAGGCCACCGAGAGCGACGTAGGCCCCGCGCGCCCGATAATGATCTGCGATGTGGTATGCCCGATATGCGTTGGTGATGTAGACCTGAATGATCACCAGATCAGGTTGGTCGTCGAGGTCGAGTCTCTCGATGTGCTCATCCTGCAGCGAGATCCCGAGGTCGGGATCCAGGTACGCCGCGAGGGTTGCGAGG
>JAIVJE010000285.1:1718-2922 GCA_020200195.1 Acidobacteriota bacterium
CCAATAGGGGCTCGTGGCTTCCGTCAGCGCAGGAAGAATGAGCTTCACCCGCCTGATTGGCGACCTCGTCCTCACTGGGTGGCGAGATGCGCCGCCGGCAAAACCCTACAAGATTCCATCGCCAATAACTTTACAATGTAAAGTAATGTCCGTCAAGCCCTGGCGCAGACCCATCGGGATGCGTCAACGGCACAGTGACCGTCGTCGTTCGGTGTTCTCCCACTGCAGACTGGTGATCTTGTTGAACATCGCGATGCGGTCCTTGGGATCCGCCTGCTCACCCGGCGGACCCGGCGCCTGCGACGCCATGGTCCCGACATACCCGAGCGACGCAATCCGGCTCAAGAGAGCGTCGTCCACGTCGGTGGCAGGCGTAACCGGTTCCTGGCCGGATTCGAACGAGCGCAGGCGGCGAAGCATCGCTGCCGCGACGGTGGGATGTTCGGCCAGCACATTTCGCTCCTCGCCCGGGTCGTTGACCAGGTCATAGAGCTCGGGTCTGGGCGCTTTGATCACTTTGTAGCGGTCGGCGCGGAGTGAACCCAGGGGCGCCCAACCGAAGCGACGCGGGTACATCGACTCTGAATACACTTCGAGGCGTGGGTCACGACCGCCCCGGATGCCCACCTGAGCCAGGCTGACCCCGTCGATCCCGGACGTCGACACGCCGAACAGGTCGAGCACTGTCGGCATCACGTCGACCAGTCGCGCGACCGCAGGCACACGTCGCGGAGACACACCAGGGCCTCTGACCATGAACGGCACACGCAGCGACTCCTGATAAAGAAAGATCCCATGGGAGTCCTCGCCGTGGTCGCCCAGCGACTCCCCATGGTCTCCGGCGACGACTACCAAGGTACCGTTCAACAACCCGCGTGTTTCGAGGTGGCTGATGACCCGTGCGATTTGCGAATCCTCGTAGGCCACGGCTGCAAGGTATGGATCGAAGTGTCGGTCCTTGTATTCGTCTGGCAGATCGTACGGACGATGTGTGTCGAAGAGGTGAATCCAAACGAAGAAGGGTTCCGCATCGTGGCGTCCGAGCCAGGCTACCGCCTCGTCCACCACGGCCCCGGCGCGGCGGCGGGTCGGCGGCGCACCCGAACAGCGCGCCGGTTCGCCGGCGCTGTACTGCTCGAACCCCTGCTCGAGGCCGCGACGCGGCGCCAGCACTGCCGAGGCGACGAACGCCGCAGTCCTGAGA
>JAIVJE010000575.1 GCA_020200195.1 Acidobacteriota bacterium
ACGCGGGTATCTCGAGGGCGCCGCCTCCGCGAACCTTGCTGGGTGAAGGTCCGCTCCGACGGCGCATCCTCATTCGACGGTGGCTTTTAGTTTGACAACAGTCCGGCTCATAGAAGCCGGACCTGTGACCGGTGTAGCGTCCGGCTTTAGCCGGACCTACTCACCGACGACACCCATCCGGAACCCATCGTGTCTCATCCCCTCCTCTCCTCCATCCACGCGTCGAGGGCCTCGTTCGACCAGCAATTGATCACGCGATCGGCCGGTATCCCGGCTATCCGCGCGTGTGCGATCGCGTAGTCGGTGAACCGCAGCTCCCCTATCGAGTGCGCGTCGCTGTCGAGCGCGAACAGGCAGCCTGCATCTAGGGCGAGCCGCGCGAGCTCGAAGTCCAGGTCCTGGCGGTGCCAGTTGCCATCGAGCTCCACCGCAACCTTGCGGTCCGCCGCCGCCTCGAACACGCGCGGCCAGTCGGCGATCACGCCGGCGCGGCTGTTGAACATGCGTCCTCGCGGATGTCCCAGGATCGCGACTGACGGGGCGCGAACCGCGGCAACCATGCGCTCGGTCTGGCGCTCTGGACGGCGAAGCAGAGAATGCGGCGATGCCACCACGAACTCGAACGCGGCCCGCTCCTCCGCCTGGAGGTCCAGGTTTCCGTCGGCCAGGATGTTCGCTTCGATGCCCTTGAAGACGCGGAACGTGCCTTCGAGCCTGGCGTTCAGCTTATCGATCTCCGTGTGCTGCCGTGCGGCGGCCGCCATGCTGATGCCTCTCGCGATCGGCAATCCGTACGAGTGATCGGTGACGCCCATGCAGGTGTGGCCGAGAGACTGGCACGCGCCGGCCATGGTCGCAATCGATTCACCGCCGTCACTCCACTGGGAGTGCATTTGAAAGTCGCCACGGAACGCGGCCTTGTCGACGATGTGCGGCGGAAGGTTCATGGCGAGGGCACGCTGCATCGCGAAGTGGCTGAGAAAATTCCCGCGCAGCCTCCGCCCGGCCACGAGGCGCGATGGGTTGCCGGCTCTCTCGATAGCCGACTCCACGGTGGCCGAGCGGCCGTCCCGAACCACCTCCGTGATGATGCGAATGCTGGACGGCCCGACATAAGGAATCTCCTTGAGCGTTCCGCTCTCTACGAGGTCCGAGACAAGGGCCGGCAGCCCTGCGACGGCCTTCGCGGCGCGTTTGTACCCGAAGCGGCTGCGCTCCGCGCTTTGCAGTGCGGCCATGTCGTACAAGGCGCCCGCGGCGCGAATGTTCACGTCATCCGGCTCGAGCGCGGATGGACCCGTAACGGTTCGGCTAGGTCGCTGGCGACTCTTTCTCGGCGGTTTGGCGTGGGTAGCCAACGTAACACCCCTCCAAACGTGATGCGGCTATTACTCGCAAACTGCGGCAATGCAAAGACTTGACCGAAAAATCAGAACGGCACTGCCCTTGCTCAAGACGTGTCAGGACCCAATGGGCTGAGGAACTCATGCGAATTCAGGCAGGGATCATCGCACTGGCACTGACGGCAAGCGTCGCCACCGGCTGCCGAGCCCTGCACCCCGGCAGAGGCGCTGACAAGAAGAGCCAGCAGATGGATGCCGCGCTGCGCAAGACGCTGCAAGGGTCGGCGAGGCCGACAGTCGTAACGGCCGATGCCAGGAAGGCCTCGATCCGGAGCTGTACAACGCGGCGCTGCTCGACACCCGATATCGCGAGGGCTCCAAGGGTTTCCTCTCCCAGAAGGGGTTCGATCCGGTACAGGCCGGCCAGATGGACGCGTGGATGACCTACCTTTATATGAAGTTCGCATCGGACCTCGCCGACGGGCTGTCGGATCTGGCGCGCGCCGATCCCACGTGGAAGATCAAACCGGAGAAATTCGACCCGTTGATCGAGCTCGAGAGAGCGCTCACCGAAAACCGCGTCGCGGAGTCACTGGCAGAACTGACGCCCAAGGATCCGCAATACCAGGCGCTGCGCAAAGTGCTTTCGGAGTACCGCGAGCTGCAGAAAAAGGGCGGATGGCCCAGCGTTCCCGTCCGGATGAAAGTCAAACCGGACCAGGCGCACCCCGCTGTCACTGCCGTTGCGCGCCGGCTGTCGGCGTCCGGTGACTTCAAGGGACGTGTGCCGGCGGAAGGCGAGAAGACCGCGTACTCGGATGACCTGCGTGAAGCGGTCAAACGGTTTCAGCGACGTCACGGACTCCAGGACGACGGCGTCCTGTCGCCCGCGGTGGCGGCCGAGATGAACGTACCGATCGACCGGCGCATCCGGCAGCTGGAGCTCAACCTGGAACGCTGGCGCTGGTTGCCTCGGGAGCTGGGAGAGCGACACATACTCGTCAACATTCCCGAATACCGCCTCGAGGTTTGGGAAGGCGACCGCGTCCCCCTCTCCATGCGCGTCGTCGTCGGCAAGGAGGATACACAGACGCCCATTTTCAACGATGAGATGACGCACATCGTGTTCAGCCCTTACTGGAATGTGCCGCCCAGTATCGCGCAGGGGGAAACGCTGCCTTCGGTCATGAAGGATCCGGGCTTTCTCGACCGGACGAACATGGAAGTCGTGGACGCGAACGGCGCGGTGATCGATCCGGCTTCGATAGACCTGAACAACCCCACGGGATACCGCTTCCGTCAGCTGCCGGGCAACGCCAATTCCCTCGGTCTGGTAAAGTTCATGTTCCCCAACCAGTACAACGTCTACCTC
>JAIVJE010000050.1 GCA_020200195.1 Acidobacteriota bacterium
GTATCGTTGCGCTACACCGCGCGGTTCTGAGCAATCCTGTCCAGATTGTTCTTGCCGTGGTATCCGGCTTCAGCCGGACTTGGTGGTCCGGCTAAAGCCGGACACTACTAGTACTACTAACGTTCGCCCCATTTCAGCTTCTGCCGCAGCAGATCGAAATAAGTACGAGTAGAGGCCCGCACCAGTTTGAGCGGACGCGTCGCCCGGCGGATGCTGACGACGTCGTCCGCCTCGAGTCTGTGACCGGATTGGCCGTCGAAGGTGACGAACAGTTCGTCCTGAGACCCGCTCATGACCGGCGAAACGCGCACCTCGGAGGCGGCGGGAATGACGACGGGACGATTGGTCAGCATGTGCGGCGCGATCGGCGTGAGCAGGAGCGCGTCCACCGCCGGGTGGACGATCGGTCCCCCGGCGGCGAGGTTGTAGGCCGACGACCCGGTTGGCGTCGCGACAATCAACCCGTCGGCACGAACACGCATGACCGGTTGATTGTCGATCGCGACGGACAGATCGATGATGCGGGACAGCGCCCCCTTGGTAATCACGACATCGTTCAGCACAGGACGGTCGGCGACAGTCTGGTCGCCGCGAAGCGTGCGCGCGTTGATCATCATGCGCTGATCGATCGGCGCCGTCCCATCCAGCACGGCCTCGAGCGATGGATAGAGCTCGTCGAGGGTGATCTCGGTGAGGAAGCCCAGACTCCCGAAGTTGACGCCCAGAATCGGGATGTCCACCTCAGCGTGCGCGATCCGTCCCGCCATCCCGATGAGCGTGCCGTCACCACCGAGCACCACGAGCAGGTCGCACGCCCGCGGCAGCTCATCTCTCGACGACGTCGGTCGGCCGGGTGGCAGGCCGACCAGCGCGGCGGTTTCCGTTTCGAACACGGGCCGGAGATCGCGCGCCTCCAGCCAGCCCGTGAGCTCCGCGAGCACGCCAGCCGCAGCGCCCAGGTGATGTTTCGCAACGAGACCGACGCGGGTGATCGCGGGTGTCCTCATAGGCGCAGGTGGAGCAGGAACTCGGTGTTGCCTTCCATGCCTTTAATCGGCGACTCGGTCATCCCGGCGCGCTTCAATCCTAGCGCATCCGCGGCGGCCGAGATTTCCTCCAGCACGCGCGCGTGGATGGCGGCGTCCCTGACGATGCCTCCCTTACCAATTTCCTGGCGCCCGGCTTCGAATTGTGGCTTCACCAGTGCCACCACATCGGCGCCGGGGGCCAGCAGCGGCGGAAGCACGGGCAGGACGAGTCGGAGAGAGATGAAGGAGACATCGATCGTGACCACGTCGAAGCGTCGAGCGATGATGGGGAGCATGTCGGGTGTCAATGCCCGCGCGTTGACCCGCTCCATCACCGTGACACGCGTGTCACTGCGGATCTTCCAATCGAGCTGGCTGTGTCCGACGTCGAGCGCGACTATATGAGCAGCGCCGCGCTGGAGAAGAGCGTCGGTAAAGCCCCCGGTGGACGCGCCGATGTCGAGCGCGAGCCGGCCGGTCACGTCGATGCCGAACACGTCCAGCGCGTGCGCGAGTTTCAACCCACCGCGCCCGACGTAAGGGTGATCCGGCGTATCGAGTCTGATCTCGGCGTCGCGCGGGACGGTCGTGCCGGCCTTCGTCACGGGATGCCCGGCGACGTGCACGTGCCCGGCGAGAATCAGCGCGCGCGCCCGCTCCCGGGAGGACGCCAGCCCGCGCTCGAGCAGCAGCGAGTCGAGCCGAAGGGCGTTCTTCAATCAGTACGCCCGAGAACCCATCGCACGATTGCGGGGAGTTGCCCGGTAACCTGTACGGGTTCGAGGGCCGCGAGCGCCCGGTGGCCGCACTCCGCCGCGAGGCGTCGGGATTCGTCGAGCCCGTAGCGCGCGGGATACGTGGGTTTGCCCGCGGCGGCGTCCTTGCCGGCTGTCTTCCCGAGCTCCGCCGACGCACCTTCCACGTCGAGGATGTCGTCGACGATCTGGAATGCCAATCCCAGGTGCCGCGCGTACTCGTCGATGGCCTCGAGGAGTGGACCGGCCGCGCCTGCCATGATGCCGCCGGCGCAGGCTGAGCCGCGAATCAACGCGCCGGTTTTGCGCGCGTGCATTCCACTCAGCGCGTCGGCGTCGAGCGCGTGGGCGCCCGTGCGCGCAGCCTGCAGATCGATGGCCTGGCCACCGACCATACCGGCGGCGCCGGCCGCCTCCCCGACGACGCGGAGCGCGTGAAGTTTGCGCTGGGCGAGCCCAGGGTCCGATGACGCCGGCTCGCGCGCCATGAGCGCAAACGCCTCGGTCAGCAGCGCATCGCCCGCGAGGATCGCCATGCCTTCTCCGTACACGACGTGTGCCGTCGGCCGGCCCCGGCGCATCGAATCGTCGTCCATGGCAGGGAGATCGTCATGGACGAGGGAATAGGTGTGGACTAACTCGACCGCGCACGCGGCGGGGAGCGCCAGCGCGAGCGCCTCGTCTTCGGCCATGCCGGTCCGCGGGGCGGCGGCCTCAGCGGCCGCGAGCACCAGCATGGGGCGAACGCGCTTCCCGCCTGCGAACAGGGTGTAACGCATGGCTTCGCAGACGATCGGGGGTGTGGGGCCTGGTGAGGGGAGAAAACGATCGAGCGCGGCGTCCACGGCCTGCCGTCGTGCCGACAGCCACGCATCGAGCGGAAGCGTCACCTCGATCTGTCGCCCTCATCGTCTGGGCCGAGGCCGAGGGCCGCTGGCGCCTCCGTCACTTCGCCGCGCGCGTTGAGGATTTCGACCCGCCGCTCGGCCTCTTCGAGCCGCGCGTGGCAGAAACGCGAGAGCTGCACGCCGCGCTCGAACAGCTGCAGTGACTTCTCGAGCGCCAGATCGCCGTCCTCGAGCGTTTTCACGATCTTCTCGAGCTCCGCGATCGCGGATTCGAAGTCCTTGATAGTGGGATCCGTGCTCATGTCGTCTTCCGGACCTCGCAATCGAGCGTCCCTTGATGCAGGGTGACGCGTACGCCGTCGCCGGGCGCCACGGCGTCGGACCGCCGGATGATGCGCGTCCCATCGTCGTTCCAACAGACGGCATATCCTCTCGCCAGCACGGCGAGCGGGCTGAGACTGTCGAGCCGTCCGGCGAGCGCGGTGAGCCTGGCGTCCGCGCGGTCGCGTGTCCGTGCGGCCGAGGAGGCGAGACTGCTGTCCACGCGCTCGAGCCGTCCTCGAATGGTCGCGAGCCGCCTTCGGAGATCGCGGGACTCGAGGCGCTGCCGGAGCGCGCCGTACTCTCGGCCGCGGCGCGCGAGCAGTGCAGTCGTCGCGCGTCGAAGCTGGTGAGTGACCTCGGCGGCGTGACGGCCCCGCAGGCCGAGCCTGGCTGTCCACCCGGCGAGCCCGCGATGGCTCGCCAGGACGTGTACCAACGAGCGGCGCCGCCCGACACCGGCGCGTGCGGCGGCAGTCAGCCGCTGTTCGAGACGGCTGATGCGTCCGCAGAATTCGTCTTTGGCCGCCACCACCATCTCGGCACCGGCGGATGGCGTCGGCGCACGTAGATCGGAGACGAAGTCCGCGATGGTGAAGTCCGTTTCGTGCCCGACGGCGGAGACAACAGGCACCGGAGATGCAGCAATGGCGCGGGCGACGATCTCCTCGTTGAACGCGCGCAGATCCTCAACAGCACCGCCGCCACGGCCGACAATCACCACATCCACGCCGGCGATCCGGCCGATCGCGCGGATCCCGCGCGCAACCTCCTCGGCAGCCCCATCCCCCTGTACTCGCGCCGGCCTGATCACGAGATGCGCGTTGGGATGCCTGCGACCGAGGACCTTGATGATGTCCCGCAGCGCGGCGCCGTCGAGCGAGGTGACGATTCCGATCTTGCGGGGCAGCGCCGGCAGCGGCCGCTTCCGATCGCGATCGAAAAGGCCCTCCGCCTGCAACGTTTTCTTCAGCTGCTCGAACGCGAGTTGCAGGGCGCCGGTACCGTGCGGTTCGATGTGCTCGCAGACGATCTGGTACTCCCCCTTCGGGTCATACACGCCGAGCCGTCCGCGCACGATCACCCGCAGGCCATCCTCCGGCTTGAATTTCAGGTAGCGGAGAGCCATGCGGAACATGACCACCTGGATCTGCGCGCCGCCGTCCTTCAGCGTGAAGTACATGTGGCCGGTATTCCATACACGGCAGTTGGAGATCTCCCCTTCGACCCAGAGATCGCCAAAGCTTGATTCCAGCACGCCGCGTATGGTCGCGGTCAGTTCCGAGACGGTGACCACGCGGCGGCGGGGGACCGGCGCGGCGCCCCGATCGCCGCGATCCTCTTCGAACGGCAGGGAGAACAGGTCTGACATGCGAGCAATCAGGCGCGCGCGGACGCGGGCTCGCCGGCGAGCGCGTCCACTTCGGCCGCCGACAGGTTGAGACGCTCGATAGCGGTTGCACGGCCGCTCGCGGCGTCCGCGGTGACGATCAACGCGTTCAGCCGCCCGGTTCCGGATGCTGCCTCGAACTTGGCCGGCATCGAGCTCAGAAACCGGCCGAGGGCGGCGTCGATGGACACCCCGATAATCGAGTCATGCGGGCCGGTCATGCCCGCGTCCGTCAGGTACGCGGTGCCCTTTGGCAGGATGCGCTCGTCGGCCGTCTGCACATGCGTGTGCGTCCCGATCACCGCGGTGACGCGGCCATCGAGATGCCAGCCCATCGCCACCTTTTCCGACGTCGCTTCTGCGTGAAAGTCGACGATGATCACACGGGCCTTGGCGCGCAATGCTTCGATCTCGCGGAGAGCGACCGCAAACGGATCGTCGAGCGGCGTCATGAAGATCCGGCCCATGAGATTCAGCACGCCGATCGGTTCGCCGGTTCGCGTATGTGCCACCCAGCTTCCGCGGCCGGGAACGCCCGCCGGAAAGTTGGCCGGACGCAGCAGCTTGGGCTGCCGAGGCAGATAGTCGAGCACTTCTTTCTTGTCCCAGATGTGATTGCCGGAGGTCATGACGTCGACGCCGTAGCCAGCAATCGCATCGGCGATGTCCCCGGTGACGCCAAAGCCAGCAGCCGAATTCTCCACGTTGGCAATGACGATATCGAGCCCGCGCTGTTGGACGAGGGCGGGGATCGCCTTGCGCGCGATCTCGCGACCGGGCTTCGCGAAGATGTCGCCGATGAACAGTATCTTCATCTATCGCACGCGTCGGTGGCGCACGGCCGGCCGCGCGGAAGATCGATCACTCGGTGGTCACGGGGATGCGCAGCTTGCGTCCCCGTCGCTCCTCAATACGGGGCAGCACGACACGCAGCTCGCCGTTGCGGAGCGTGGCGCGCGCGCGACCGCCATCATAGGCGCCCGTCAGTCGCACCACGCGCGCGAAGCGGCCGAAGCTGCGCTCGGCGAGATGAAATGCCGCGCCGTGGTGCTCGCAGACACCGGTTTTCTTCTGACCGGCGACGACGATGGTGCCGCGAGTGACCAGCACAGTAATCGCGTCGATGGGCACACCAGGCACGTCGAGAAGAATCTCGATTGCGGTCGCCGTCTCGATGACATCCATCGGCGGGCTGGACTCGGCTGGGCCCGGAACCATCCCCTGCTCGTCGAGCACTGCCAGCAGACGCCGGATGTCCTCGCCGCCGGTACGTCTTTCCAGGTAGATGCGCGCCATCTAGGCGCATTGTAGCAACTGAACTCACGCGCATACCAACGGCAGGTGAAAGATGAGCCGCGGCAACAATTGCATGAGTGCTAACGAGTAATATTATATGCTTGACGCACAATCATATATTTCGTATTATGTGGGCCAGGATAGTGGGCCAGGGGAATAGAACTTAGCTAATAAGGAGGTTAGCGCATGGCTCTCGTTCGATGGGAACCCGCCAATGAGCTGGCGGGCATGGAACTCGACAAGCTCAACCAGATGTTCACGGGTATCTACAGCGGGGCGTTCAACCGCGGCTGGGTGCCGGCAGTGGACATCTACGAAACCGACGATCACGAAGTGGTGCTGAAAGCCGAGCTGCCCGACCTCAAGCGGGAAGACATCGCCGTCACCTGTGAGAGCAACGTGCTCACGCTCAAGGGCGAGCGGAAGTTCGATGGCAGTCTGAAGCGCGAGAGTTTTCAGCGCATCGAGCGGCCCTACGGCAGCTTCACTCGCGCATTCACTTTGCCGGCGACGGTCGACACCGGACGGATCAGCGCAACTTACAAGGACGGTGTCCTGACGGTTCGCCTCCCGCAGCGCGACGACGCGAAGCCGAAGCAGATCGAAGTAAACGCCGACTAACGCGGCCCCGAACGGGCCGGCAACGCGCCGGCCCTCGTTTTCTGTTAAGCTAGGGGGTCCACATGGCACATCATGCTCCTGACGTAGACCTCCCCGAGATCGACGAGTCCGAACCATCGGCTCCGATAACCAGCCGCTTCCTTTTTGTTGACGTCGCCGCGCAGCGCGCCAAGCAGCTCAGGCGGGGCGCCATCGTCCGCCTCGACCGCCCGATTGCCGGTGCCGCCCCGCACAAGCTCGAGCGCGTCGCGATGGAGGAAGTCAGGACCGGTCTGATTCAATACACGCTGCCGGCCAACTACGAAGGCGCCGGCGGTCACAAGCCCTGATCGAAGAC
>JAIVJE010000576.1 GCA_020200195.1 Acidobacteriota bacterium
GGAACGGGCGGCGGCCCGCGTCCGAGAAGGGCCAGTTCCGGCTCGGCGCAGGTGATCGTGAGCAACGGCGTCGCATACGTGATTGATTGCGGGGATGGTGTGGCCAGACAATTGGTCTTTGCCGGCGTGCCCCTGCCGTCACTGCGCCACATCTTCATCACGCACCAGCATTCGGACCATACCGCCGACTACGGCAACCTAATCCTGCTCGCGTGGGCCGCCGGCTTGAACTCGCGCGTCGATACCTGGGGACCGCCCCCACTCGCACGGATGACGCAACTCTTTTTCGAGATGAATGCGTCCGACGTGGACGTACGCGTCGCGAACGAAGGCCGGCCGCCGCTCGCACCCCTCGTGCACGTCCACGAGCTTCGCGTGGGCGGCACGGTGATGTCTGACGAGACCGTGAAGGTCACCGCCGCGCTGGTCGACCACCCGCCTGTGGCCCCGGCGTTCGCCTACCGGTTCGACGCACGCGATCGCTCCCTCGTGATCTCTGGCGATACAGCGCCGTCGCAGAACCTCGTGAAGCTCGCCGCCGGCGCCGACGTCCTCGTACATTCAGTGATGTACCCACCAGCGATCGATCGGCTCGCCGCTCGAGTGCCGAACGCAGCGGCACTCAAGGCGAGCATCCTGGCGCATCAGACTTCGGCCGAAGATGCGGGTCGCGTGGCACAACAGGCGGGCGTCAAAACCTTGGTCCTGTCGCATTTCGTGCCGCCCGACGATCCAGAGGTAACCGACGCGACCTGGCGCGAAGCGGCGTCGCGACATTTTCGAGGAACCGTCATCGTCGGGCGCGATCTCCTGGAGGTCTGAGGTGAACGAGATCCCCACGTTGGATCTTCACAACCCTCGCGCAGGGATCTCCTCCGGCTGGCTGGCACCATGGCCGCCGGTTTCAACTATCGCCGGCGACCGCACAGACCATTCGCCGCACGTCGAGTCAGATTCTGGGGCCGTGCTTGGTACTCGGGAGCGACGTGGAGATCGTCGTGAAGCCGCGTGCCGGATGACGGCTAAGTGGAGTACCGATCGCCTGAAATTCATGTCCGAATCTGTATGCAAACTTCGGACAACAGCCGACTCCGGACCAGATTGATCGGCCGCCAACCTGTTCACCGACCGCGACTTTGATGCTGTCGGCCTTCATGCCGCGGAAATCAGGTAGTTGCGAATTCCGTCCCTGACACCCAGCCAAAGAAATTTGATAGCGCCGGCTGTCCACAACTCTCATTAAGCCAACGAGTTGCGCGTTCGATTTTTACGGCCTGATTTCGCAAGGGGTGCAACGCAAATTTCGCAGCGCGCGGCTAATCCTCGTAACGACAGAAGGTTGCGGGTCGTCGATGCGATTCGAGTCCAACAGCTTCCTACTCTGCACAGCACGAGAGCTTTGCGGGGTTCTTGAACCGCGAGATCAATGGTTGTCACCCGTAGGTTGCACGGCTGGGCCGGCGGTGTTCGGACGAGCGGTACTTCGGAACTTCTCATAGAGCACACCCAATGCGGCACCGAATGACCAGTTCGCCACAAAAAAATAGGCCATGCCCGAAAGGGCGAGTCGTTGATACCCAAGAACTCCCTGCCCAAGCAAGGGCAGAACCACGAGGCCGTTCACGAGCCACGGGAGTAGGG
>JAIVJE010000577.1 GCA_020200195.1 Acidobacteriota bacterium
CAGCCGCACTGGGCGCAGCCAACGGCGCGGCCAACCAGAACGGCCGCATTACGATCGTGACGTCCGGGCGTTTCGCCGAAGCGCTCTTCCTCACGTCGGCCAATGGCAACACATCAATCGAAGCGGCGCCGGGTGTTGAAGCAATCATCGACGCCGTCATCACAGGCGCGCGAGCGACGGAGTTCGCCGGTGACACGAATGCCAACCGCCAGGCCCAGTCGGGCATCGTGGTGAACTCGACCAACCTGCGGCAGGTCGTCCTCCGCAATCTCGTCGTCCGCAACTGGCTCAACGGCATCGTCGTCATCGGCGATTCGCGGGTCACGATCGACAAATGCCGCCTCGAGGGCAACGTGAATCTGGGCATCTTCGCGCAGGACACAGCGCGCGTGGCTATTCAGGATACGCACGTGGTCGGCACCGGGTACCGGGTGGGCTCCACCGGCCAGGCACCTGCGGACGGCGCCGGTTCGACCGCCGGTCAGACAGTACTCACTCCGAATCCCGGGGATGGCGTGAGATTCATCGGAAGCGCGAGCGGCGTCATCGCCAACAGTTCCGTGCTGCACAATTTTGGCGCAGGCGTGTCAGGCGTCAGCACGCTTCAGCAGATCAACGTCGTGCAGTTCGGCAATGCCACGCCCTCGACTCCGACAGGTTCGGGGCCATGCCCCGCGGGTCAACCTGCGACGCCGTCACCCGGATCGGCCTTCGTACCGACGCAGGATTGCCAGGGCTGGGTACCCGCCGGACATCCCAACGCACGAAGCTGAGTCGATCGTTCGTCATTACACGTGGCCAACCTGCTGCCGCACCAGGCACCGGTTGGCCACGATCTTCTCAGTCGCTTCACCTGCAGCGCTTGGCATGCCGTCGATTCGATCCGGAGTATCGACAGGCCGGATGTAGAATGCCGCCGTCCCGGGTCTGCGCTGTGCAGCCGGTCCCACAGGAAGAGAGGGCGATATGGTAGCCGTCGCGCTGCTCGTCGTCGTGCTTCAGGCCGGAGCTCCGGCGAGCTCTCAGGTTGACACCGCCGCAGCCAGGAAGGCGTTCGAAGAAGGGAACGCGCTCTTCGAAAAGACAGAGAACGCACCGGCGCTGGCCGCCTACGACCGCGCCATCGCGATGGACGCGAAGCAGCCGGATTTCCATCTCGCACGCTGCCGGACGCTGGCGCGGCTGATGCGCCACGACGACGCCATCGTCAGCTGCACCGAGGCCATCACTCTCAAGGCCGACTTCGCGGCGGCCTTGCTCGACCGGGGCCACTTCCTCATCAATGCGCGGAAGGTCGACCGTGCCCTACCGGATTTGGAGCGCGCCCGAGTCCTCAACGCCGATCCATACGGCGTCGCCTATCATTTGGCGCTTGCCCACTATCTGACGGGCGATTATCAGAAGGCGGCCGCCGAGTACGAGAACTGCGTCACACACGCCAAGACGATGGACAACACCATGGCGTGCAGCGCGTGGCAGTACGCAGCGCTCGCCAGGGCCGGCCGTCAGGGTGATGCTGCGAAAGTACTCGAACGGGCTACGCCGGACGTAAAGGTGCAGAGCAGCGCCGCCTATCTGGATCGATTGCTTCTGTTCAAGGGCAGCCCAGCGCGTTCGGTTCCGTCGCGGCCTATTACGAGTTGCAACGGATGAAGAAGTAGGAATCAGGCTTGTCACGTGCCGTTGATCGTACTGCCGGTGCTGATGCTCGTCATGCTCGCCGTGATTGCATTGATACCGGTGTCGCTGGTCCAGCGCTACCGCGTGGGGACCGCGCGTCGGCTCGCGCGAGGCTGGGTGACGACGATCAACCTGATCGCGATCGCGCTGTCGACCGGACTCTTTCTGCTGGGTGCCGCGATCACGAGCGCGTGGGTGCCGGAGGCGTTCCGCTACGCGCTCACGGGATTCGCGGGAGGCTGCGTTCTCGGCCTGCTGGGACTTTCGTTGAGCAGGTGGGAGGTGACGCCCCGGGGCCTCCACTACACGCCAAATCGATGGCTGGTGCTCGCGATCACGCTCGTCGTCACGGCGCGGGTGATGTACGGGTTCTGGCGAGGCTGGCAGGCGTGGCGTTACACCATGGACGGCTCGTCATGGCTCATCGCATCTGGCGTGCCAGGTTCGCTCGCGGCGGGCGCCATTGTTCTCGGTTACTACCTGATGTACTGGTTCGGCGTGCGGCGCCGGTTTGTGCGCCATCGGAGCAGCGGCCGTTGAATTCCGGCGTCGTCAGGGTTCAGCTTCATTGACATCCTCGAGCGGCGCCTGGGACGCACACAACGGGCAATCTTCGGGGAGCCACATGTCGTAGGGCAGCTGCACCACGGATTCGACCGGCACTCCTTTTTCCGCGAAGAACGGCGTCGCCGCGTCCCCCAATCTCAATAGCGCTCCGATGACGACAGGCTGAGCACCATGCGCCTCCAGCTCGAGGCAGGTGCCGCGCACCGCGGAGCCCGCGCTGATGACGTCATCGACGATGGCGAACCGATTCCGCTCGGCTCGATGACGCAGCGTTCGAGGGAGTACGTATCGTACCGGGTACAAACCGTGGCGGTCGGCCGGCACGACGCGCGCTGTAACGAAAAAGTGCAGGTCCAGCGCCGCTGCGACTGTTTGGGCCAGCAGGGCGCCGCCCACGAGAGGTCCGCACACTGCGTCGACGTCATGACTCCGGAGCAGCACCGCCAGCTTGTTCACGAACGGTCGGACTCGAGCCGGGTCGAGGAAGAGCGTGTCGAGATCCAGCCACAGCCTGCTGTGATGCCCGGATTCGAGGCGGAAGTGCCCCGGTCGGCCGGCAACCAGTCTCAGGATGTCGTTGCTCATAGGATTCTGTCTCGCTCACGCCGCGTTTGACGCATACCACCGACAGGCGTATCGTCGTTGATCTGCCGAATCCGCAGCCTCACGGCGCGGAACGGGGGAACCAGATCGACGAGCATCGCTCGTCATGGGCATATCCGGTCTACCGGAGGAGGACCTTCAACCTCCAGCCCGTCAGCTAACCCCGTAGGCGCAATTGGAGGTCGAATGGCGTTGCCCCGCGGGGTCGGTCAGCTGCTGTCCGGCAAATCATCCGCGCCCGTCCCTCCAGACTCACACTGATCATCTCGATCAAGTACCTCCTGTTCGTGATGCGCGCCGCCAACAAGGGCGAAGGGGGGATCCTCGCCCTGCTGGCACTTGTCGCGCAGTCTCCAGAGGCCCGCCGCCGGAGCCGCGCCATGCTCGTGGCGCTCGGGCTGTTCGGCGCGGCACTTCTCTATGGGGACGGAATGATTACACCGGCCATCTCCGTGCTGGGTGCGGTAGAAGGTCTCACGGTCGCGACGCACATCTTCGAACCCTACGTTGTCCCGGTCACCGTGCTGATTCTGGTAGGCCTCTTTCTCATCCAGTCGCACGGCACCGCGCGCGTTGGCGCGCTGTTCGGCCCGGTGATGATCGTGTGGTTCGTCACGATTGCGGCGCTCGGCGTGCGATGGATCGGTCAGGAGCCACACGTGCTCGCGGCGTTCAACCCGCTGCATGGGGTCAGCTTTTTCGCCGACAACGGCTGGTCGGGTTTCGTCGTGCTCGGCGCCGTGTTCCTCGTCGTGACGGGCGGCGAGGCGCTCTATGCCGATATGGGGCACTTCGGCAAGAAACCAATCCGCCTCGCATGGTTCATCCTCGTGCTGCCGGCGCTGTTCCTCAACTACCTGGGGCAAGGCGCCATGATCCTGTCCGATCCGTCGACCGTTGCCCAACCTTTCTTCCTGATGGCGCCGCGCTGGGCGTTATATCCGCTGGTCGGGCTCGCGCTGATGGCCGCAATCATCGCCTCACAGGCATTGCTCTCGGGTGCGTTTTCGCTCACACGGCAGGCCATCCAGCTTGGATACTGCCCGCGCCTCGACATCGAGTACACCTCGGCGAAACATCAGGGTCAGATCTACATTGCGCCGGTGAACTGGGGCCTGATGCTCGCGACGATCGGCATCGTCGTCGGCTTCCGCAGCTCCACGGCGCTCGCCGCCGCATATGGGATCGCCGTAACCTTGACGATGGTGATCACCACGATGCTGGCTTATCTCGT
>JAIVJE010000286.1 GCA_020200195.1 Acidobacteriota bacterium
GCGATAGACTGGGCGAAGGCCGCGTGCGGAAGCACGGTGATGAACAGGGCGACACCGCAATTGCGGCCGATGGCAACGAGCGAACGCATGACTCCTCCGTGTAATTATCCAGATATGCGGGGTTTAGACGCCGGCAAGCGCAGTTTGGCTCGACCCATCGATCAACCAGCTGCATGCCGGCTGCGTCATATGCATGACACGGGCCCCTGAATGGTTGATGCGGACCTGATTTCCCGCGCGGCGGGCGGCGACCCGACCGCCTTTCAGGCGCTCGTTGAGCGCCATCGGTCGATGGTGTATCGAGTGGCCTATCAGTTCGCGGGCAACCACCATGATGCCGAAGACATCGCACAGGAAGTCTTCATCAAGGTGTATCGCTCGCTCGAGCGCTTTCGCCAGGACGCGCAGTTGAGCTCCTGGCTCTATCGTATCGTCATGAACGCGTGCATCGATCATCGTCGTCGTCAGTCACCGGCCGGCGCTGCGCCGTTCGGCGACGAGGCGGAGCAGAGACTTCTGAACACGGCTGAAGAGAATCCAGGACCGGAGGACCGAGCCTACGCCGAAGAGCTCGGGCACGTGTTGGAATGCGAGATTGGCCGCCTGCCGAAAGGGCAGCGCGTGGTGTTCGTGATGCGTCATCATCAGGGGCTGAAGCTCTGCGAGATCGCCGAGGCGCTCGGTCTGGCCGAGGGTACCGTGAAACGACAACTGCACGCGGCGGTCCACCGGTTGCGTCAGGCTCTGACCGACGCGAACGTTACGGCGGGAGGCCGCGCATGAGCGGATGTGGAATCCTCGCATCGGGCGAGGTCGAGCTCTATTTCTACGACGAGCTGGATGACGCGGCACGTGTCTCGGTGGAACGCCACGTCGGTGCGTGTGAAGAATGCCGTCGTGCGCTCGAAGAGCTGTCCGTGATCCGTGCGGCGCTCTCGGCGCGGCCGGAGGTAACCGCCCCGCCGGGCGCGGACTGGAGCGGATTCATGGCGCGGCTGGACGCCGCCGTGCGGCGCGATCGTCCGTCCACCACGTCCGGAGAATCAGGCCCCGTCACGCCGGCGCGGATCGCGGTCGCGCCGCCGCGTGCCTACGTTGCCTATCTTGCGGTGGCGGCGCTTCTCGCCCTCGTGACGATGAGTGTGGTGTTCGTATTGCGAGCCCGTGCGCCGGAACAACCGGTGGTGACAACCTCCGCAAGTCCCCCGGCGCCGAGCCCCGCGCCGGCGCTGGGCCTCGCATCGCTGAGCGAGCAGCACTTCGAGCGATCCAAGCTGGTCGTTCTCGGGCTGGCCTCCAAAGATGCGCGAAGCGCGTCGGCAGCCGACTGGGGCTACGAGCGCGAGCTGGCATCCACGCTGCTGAGCGACACCCGCCTGTATCGCATGGCGGCGGAGGACAGCGGACTCAGACCGCTCGCCGACGTGATGGGGGATCTGGAAATTCTGTTGCTGCAGACGTCGATGTCGACGGGGAACGCCGATGGTGAGAACCTGGAACAGCTGCAGCGATTGATTTCGAAACGAGATCTGCTGGCAAAGATGGATGTCGTGGCGAACGCCGGGCTGTAGTGGTCGCCCGTCGCGCGCAGGTGGAGAGCAATGTCATGATCAACAATTGAGCCTCTGGGTCAAGCCCGCGTACTCGCTTCGGATTGAAATCGCGCAGCGGCTGCGACGTCACGATGTTCTGTGGTGGACGGCATCGCCTCCGCCGCCACCGCCCGTCGCCGTGGCTCCTGCGCCGCCTGCGGGCACCGCTCCGGCGCCGCCGCCCCCACCACCGCCGGCGCGCACTCCAAAGGGCCGCCGCGTGGCGCCGGTTGCACCGCCGGACATGCCACCTCCCGCGCCGGCACCGGCGACTCCGCCCGTCGCGACAACCGCGCCGCCACCCACGCCACCGGCCCCTCCGGCGGCCTGGTTCACCGAGACCTATCATCCCGATACCGATCTGCGCATCCAGGCGCTCGGCAGCCTGATCCGCACCGATGCGGACCGCGTGATTCCGATGCTGAAGAAGATTGCGCTCGAAAGTTCGAATCCGGGGGAAGCGCGTCGCGCCGTGTTCGTGCTCGCGCAGTCCGGCCGCCCCGACGCGCGTTCCACTGTCGTCGATGTGGCGATGAATGGTCCCGACACGGTCAGAGTGGCCGCGGTCCGCGAGCTCGGTCGATTTGGCGGGGCGGGTCTGTCGAAAGAGCTGCTGCAGGTGTACTCAAAATCCAGCAACGTTCGCGTCAAGACTGAAGTCGTCACGTCGCTGGGCGCCCGTGCCGAGACCGTCGCGCTGCTCCGCATTGCGCAGTCGGAGTCCGACCGGCGGCTTCGCGATCGCGCGATCGTCACGCTCGGCCAGGCTGGCGGCGGCGATCAACTCCAGACGCTGTACGCACGCGTTGCGGCGGACGCGAAGCGGCCGATCATCATGGGGCTCTTCCACGCCGGAGCAGACGACGCGTTGATCCGGATTGCCGAGCGGGAGCGCGATGAGGCGTTGCGTCGGGAGGTGCTCGTGCGCTTGCGACTGCTCGGCACGCCGAAGGCCCTGGCATACGCGGACAAGCGTCGAGACCGATAGCGACGATCGAAAGCGCTTACGAATCCCGGAACTTGCGGAGCGGGGTCGGCAGCGTCTAACCCCTCGATGCGCGCAAGTTACGGGGCTCCACGCCGTTGGCCCCGTGTTCGCATCGAGCTGTCGCACCGATGCCAGCACCGTCCCTATCCCTGGAC
>JAIVJE010000341.1 GCA_020200195.1 Acidobacteriota bacterium
GTGTCATTCTAACCAGGTCTAAGATCGTCCGGGAGCTAATCCGCATGAACCGGCTGTACTACGGTGACAATCTCGACGTGCTGCGGCGACACGTTGACGACGAATCCGTGGATCTCGTGTATCTCGACCCTCCGTTCAACTCAAACGCCAGCTACAACGTGCTGTTTGCCGAGCGTGACGGCACGCAGGCCGCCGCGCAAATCAAGGCGTTCGAGGATACCTGGCGCTGGGACCAAGGCGCAGCCCGAGCCTACGAGGGAGTTGTGGAGGCTGGCGGGCAAGCGTCCCAGGTGATGCAAGCGTTTCGCACGTTCCTCGGCGAGAATGACATGCTGGCGTATCTCGCAATGATGGCACCGCGCTTGATCGAACTGCGCCGTGTTCTAAAGCCCACCGGATCGATTTATCTGCATTGTGATGACACCGCTAGTCACTATCTCAAACTGCTCTTGGATGCCGTGTTCAGTCCAAGAAACTTCCGGGCCGCAATTGTCTGGAAACGTACAACAGCGCACAACGACGCACGGCGCACGTTTGGTGACGTCGTGGATGTCATCCTGTATTACGTAAGGACGGACTCGGCGACGTTCAACCGGCAGTTTGGCGCCTATGACCAGACGTATTTGGACTCCAAGTATCGGCACCTTGATACGGCCGGCAGACGCTACAGACTTTCTGACCTCCGCAGCCCGCATCCGCGCCCCAACCTGACTTACGACTACAAGGGACATAAGCCACACCCGAACGGGTGGGCGGTTTCTCTCGACAAAATGAAGGAGCTTGATCGCGCAGGACGCCTCGAATTTCCAAGGACACAAGGCGGCCGCATTCAGCTACGACGCTATTTGGATGAGCGAGCGGGAATGCCGGTGAGCAACGTGTGGGACGACATCCGCCCGATCAATGCCATGGCGCAGGAACGTCTTGGCTATCCTACGCAGAAACCGGAAGCACTATTGGAGCGCATCATTCAGGCGAGCAGCAATGAAGGCGACTCAGTGCTCGACCCGTTCTGTGGGTGCGGAACCACCATTGCCGCGGCACAGAAGCTCAATCGCCGTTGGATAGGCATAGACATCACGAACCTCGCAATCACGCTCATTCGCGGACGATTGGCTGATACGTTTGAGGGCCGCGCCGTGTACGAGGTGATAGGAGAGCCGGTGTCGTTGCCCGACGCAGCGCAGCTCGCCCATGATGACCCGTATCAGTTAAGAAGGGCGCGGACCGCGGCATAGACGGGCGGATCTACTTCCACGTCGGCGACGGTAAAACGCGCCAGATCATCCTCTCGGTCAAAGCTGGGCACGTGAACGTTTCACATGTTCGAGATCTCAGGGGCGTAGTCGAGCGCAAGACGGCCGAGATGGCCGTGCTCATCAGCCTGGAGGAACCAACTGGTCCGATGCGGAAGGAAGCGGCCTCAGCGGGCTTCTACACATCACCGTGGGGCAAGCACCCCCGGCTCCAGCTCGTCACGATTGAAGACTTGCTGACAGGCAAGACGATTGACCGGCCGCCTATCCAGACCAGCGTTACCTTCAAACGGGCACCGAAGGCCGCGCCGAAGGTTCATGAACGGAAGCGGCTGGACTTCGATGAGTCGGACCGAGATCAGGCGTTCTGAGTCATCTGCCGAACGAACCGGCGAAGAGGCACCGTTGCTGCCATTGGAGTTACAAGAGTTACGGGGGCAGGTTGAACGTTGGCGTTGAAGCAGATCAGTTCGGCTTCTACGCAACACTGGTCCTTGCGTTCACATTCTGTCTTGTTTACCTGGGCGTCGGTCTTCGGGTACTCCGGGAGGATTCGGGCAACAAGGTCGCCCAGTTCTACGGCTACAGCGTTTGCCTTGTGGCCATCATCGCGATCCGGCTGGCATCCACTGGCGCTGGGTCAGGCGCGAGAGCGCGTTGACGTGAACGCCGGCGTCAGGGCGGGACCAGGAGTCCCGCCCTTCACCGTGATCCTGCCCCGCTACTGATAAATGAAGCCGCTGATGGTCGGCGGGAATACCGTGTGATCGAGGGTTCCGAGGAAGTTCATGTCTCCGCTCCCGCCGCGCTGAATCGTCAAGACCGCCTGGACCGTGAAGCTGTTGTTGGCGTTCTTCGTGAGCGTGCCGCTGGACACGTCCCCGCGGAATCTCCGCCACCCGACCCGGATCTCGAAGACGCCACCGGTGAGGTCCGCCTGTTGACCGGCAACCTGCGGAAGCTCCTCGTGGGTGATGGCGACGGTAAAGGTGCCGAACGCGTAGGGATTGTTGCCCACCTGCCCCGCCAATACACCGGTGAAGATGGCGGCGCCGCAGATGAACTGCGGACAGAGCTCGATGCCGAATATTTGTGCGGTGATGGCGGGCGTGGACGCCTGGACGGGCCGGCTAGCGGCCACCAGGATCATGAGCGCTGTCAGCAGAGAAACGGCTCGTTTCATGGCAATCACCTTTGAAGCCCGCGAACGACCGGCGTTCGTGCGGAGTGGATGCGCGGGTGCGTCACGTTTTATACGCCCGGACGCGTGCGAAACGCAACGCTCAACCGCCCCCGACGTTGCGGAATCGCGGGTTGACCACGTTGTTGAAGATCGAGCCGAAGGAGTAGCTGATGCCGAAGCCGACCTCGTACTGGTAGCCGGTCGCCAGCTCGCGCTGGCGGACCAGGATTTCCTCTGTCGACGCGGCGCCGCGCCGAAGCGAGAGTTGATCGCGTCTGCGCGACGCGCTCACGAACATCTCGAGAGTGAACCCTTTGAACAGCCGGACATCCACTTCCCCGAAGGCGTTCACTCGGTACTTGTTCCTGGGACTCAGATAGTGCTGCGCCTCGACCGAGGCCTCCGCGCTGCCCCAGGGCTGACGGAGCGCCAACGACAGCTCGAGCTCCTGGTCGAGCAGCCGCTCGGACGTCTTGCCGAAGATCGTCTCTTCCGTGTAGTTGGCGTGCTGCACCCCCACGCTGTAGACCAACGTCAGAATCCGGCGCGTCGACTCCGCATAGGGGAAGAAATCGTATTCGATACCGGGCGCGATGCGGGTCCGCAGGTCGTAGTTCTGGAACGTCGATGATGTCGTCAGAACCGTTCCGCCCACGGACCACCGCTCGTTGAGGCTCTTGACGGCCAGCACGCGCGCCTGCGAGTTCCTCGAGACCGCGGTGAACGTGTCACCATCCTCGAGTTCGAACTTGTCCTCGTTGTACTCCGAGTTGCCGTTGACGTTGATCTTCCAGCGTTCCGTCGTTCGGTTGGCAGAAAAGCTGGCCTCGATGCTCCGCTCGCTGCTCTGCTGCTGTCCTTCCAGGTTGCCTCCGGCACCGACACGGAAGACCCAGAAATTCCAGGGGTCGCGGACGGCCTCGGCCTTCTGCTGGTTGGCCGGGGCGTCGAACGTGAGTTTGAGTCGCCCGGCAATAGACGAGTCCGTCACGTAGCGGACGAGACCGAGCTTGAAGATCTCGGTGAAGCCGCGGCGCCGCGCATCCGATGTCGCGGTTTGGGGCGCCGAGTAGGTGAGCGAGTTGTCCACCCCCTTGAACCGCCCGAGACCGATGAATTTCAATGTGTATTGCGTGCCGCCCCCACCCGTCCCCTCCGTGGTCACCAGTACGTGTACATCCGCAGCCGTGCGATCGCGGACGTAGCTGATGAACGTGACCTCCGTTCGCAGGTAGTTCTCGTCACACGAGTGGCAGTCGAGGAAGACGCGCACCGCATCGGTCCGGTCCGTCGATGCCTGCGCGGACGGCTCCTGAGCGGCGAGGGGGATCGGGGCTGTGCAGACGCCGAGTGCGACTGCGGCAACGAGGATCAGCGGGTGGAGTAGTGCTCTAGTGACCAGAGCGGCCACCGCGCCCTGACGGCAGTGGCGTGTCGTCGATCACGACCATGCGGCCATCCACGAACGCGTGCTTCACCTTGGTGCGCTCTTCGAACAGGTCGCCGTCCGTCACGATGACGTTTGCGATCTTGCCCTTCTCGAGCGAGCCCAGTCGATCGCCCGCCCCGGCAATCGTTGCGGCGTTGATTGTGAGCGCGCGGATAGCCGCCTCGGCTGAGAGGCCGTCTTTCACCACACGCGCCGCGTTGCGGACGAAGTCGCGCGACTCCCGCAACCCGGAAGAAGAAAACGCGAACATGATGCCCGCTTTCTCCAGCGCCGCGGGGGCTTTGGAGGCCTGCACTCGCGCCCGGAGCTCGCGCACGGGCTCGTCGGCGTCGGGCGCCAACAGCCGCGACCGCTCGGGAAAGTTCAGGCTGTAGATGACACGCGCGTTCGCGGCTTTCAGATCCGCAGCCACCTGGTCGGTCTCGCGCGCTCCCGTGATCACGGGGTTCAGCTTGAACTCTTTCGCCATGTCGAGGGCACGCCGGATCTCGCGCGCCAGGCTGGCCTCGAACGCAACGGGCATCCGCCCCGCGAGCGCCGGCTGCAATGCCTCCAGCGCCGGATCGTACGGCGGGCGCGACGCTCCAGTCTTCGCGCGCTCGTACCGCTGCTGCGCGAGCTGCTGGTGCTGGGCGTCCAGAAAACTCTGCCGGACGAACGCGATGACGCCGAGCAGCGCCGCGGGATACCCATCACCCCGGACGTTGCCGGGGAACTCGACGTGCAGCGCCACGGGCGTCCGCACGACTTGCAGCCCGCGCCGATAGTCACCGACGCCGCCAATCTGCGGTTCGTCCACCGGTCCCACGACGTTCAGCAGCGCGCTCCGCCCTTTGACCACCACTCCGGGCGGCGTCGCGAGTACGGATGTCACGCCCGTGGCCGTCAGTCTCGACAGCTCGGGGACGTCGGGGCGCACGTGATCGGCCGCTTCAAGCTCCGGCCGGAAAATCACCCCGCGCTTCCACCGCTCGGCTTCTTCGGACGTGCGCAGCGTATCCGGCTGCGTCAGGTTGACCTGCACGTCGAGCCCTGTTGCGTTCCCCATGTCGATAAGCCCGGGATAGACAGTCATCCCGGCGCCATCGATGACGATCGCGTCCGGCGGCGGCTGCACGCTCGGACCGACGGCGTCGATCAGCCCATGACGCATGACCAGGGTTCCGGATCCGATCGGCGCTCCCGCGGCGGTGACGATGCGGGCGCCCCTGATCGCATACACGGGCGGCGCATCTGCGCGGGCGCCGACAGCCAGGACGGCGGCGGCGGCAGCCGCACACGCCACGACTCGAATCCGGGTCATTTCAGGCTCCTAAACGTGCAACGTTCAGCGTTCAACGTGCAACGTGCGGTGCTACGTGCTACGCGCCACGTGCGACGTGCGGTGCACGTGGCTCCGCCTACTGCCTCGCCAAATACTTCTCGTAGAGCGCCTGGTGCTTGTCGGCGAGCCCGACGTCCCGGCCGCCGATGATCACGTGCGTGATGGCGGTCCGAATCTCCAGCGGGTCTCCCTTGGCAATGAACAGGTTGGCATCCTTGCCCGGCTCGATACTGCCGACCCGGTCCGAGATGCCGAGGATGTCCGCCGCGTCGATGGTGAGCGCCTTCAACGCCGCCTCCTTGCTGAGGCCCCAGGCCACGGCCATCGCGGCGTTGTACGGCAGCAGGCGCACGTTCGTGTTGTCGCCGGTCGAGAACGCGAACTTGATACCGGCCTGCGCCAGCTGTCCCGCGAGCTGATAACTGTCGGCGTGAAACATGTCCTCCCGCGCCGGCATGGTCAGCGTATTTCCCAGAATCACAGGGATGTTCTTTTCCTTGAGCAGTTGCGCCGCGAACACCGCCTCGGCGCCGCCGCTGATGACGATGTTCACCTTCGCCCGACCGGCGAACGCGACTGCGTCCTTGATGTCCTGCTCGCGGCTGACGCTGACGATGAGCGGCAGGCGCCGCTCGACGACCGGCACGAGTGCTTCGAGGACCCAGTCGACGGTTTTGCCGTCGGCTGCCTTCGAATACGCGCGCGCCTGATCGAACAGCCGCATCAAGTCGTCCAGCCGACGGTCACGGTCCTTCTTGACATCCTCGAACGTTCGATCCGGAGGCTGGGCGCCGCGGCCCCCCCCACCGCCACCGCGGCCTCCGGCGGTGCTGAGCGACGGGAAATTGAACGCGATGCCGGCGTTCGGCTTTAACGTCGCCTCTTCCCAGGTCCATCCATCGAGGTTCATCACCGGTACTTCGCCGCCGAACGTGCCGCCGGAGGGGACCACGGCTACTGTCGTGACGCCGTTGGTACGTGCGACTGGAATCGCATCGCTTTCCGAGTGATAGGCCACCCGCGTTCGAAGCTGCGGATTCAAATCCAGAATCTCGCTCACATCGTCGAACCCCCGGGGTCCAGGCTCCGACAGCCCGATGGTCGTGCGCCCGTTGATGAAGCCGGGATAGACGTGGCCGCCGCCGGCATCGACGACCTTTGTGCCGGTCGGAACCGGGATGCCAGAGCCGACCGCTTCGATCTTGCTGCCGCGGATGATGATCGTGCCGCGTTCAATTGCCGGCGCGGTCACCGGATGGATTGTGGCGTTCGTAATCGCCCAGACCGCTACCGGGCCGGCCGTTCGAGTCTGGGATACTGTCGCGCCACGGGTTGCGGTGGTTCCGGTTGGACGATCTACCGGTCCGGCCGCCCCGTTTACCTCGTTCTCGCGGGGAGGGCTGTCCGAACCGCGCGACGACTCGGTGCGCGGCTGCTGTTCGGCGGTTGGCGACTTGCGCTCGCTGCGGTCGGCGGCTGCGAGATCTGTCTTTTCCTTCCTGAGCTCGGTCAGTCGGCGCTCTTCGGCTTTTCGATCGTAATACACGGTTCCGTCAATATAGGTGCGATCGACGATCGCGTACGTGCTCAGCGGATGATGCGTCCAGACGACGAGGTCGGCGTCCTTACCGGCCTCGAGGGATCCCACGCGATTGTCGATGCGGAGCTGCTTCGCGGGATTGATCGTCACGAGGGCGAGAGCTTCGTCGTCGGTGAGGCCGCCCCACTTGATTGACTTGGCGGCCTCGGTGTTGAGCCGCCGTGCGTGCTCGGCGCTGTCGGAGTTGATCGAGACCAGGACCCCTTTGCGCGTCATGATCGCGGCATTGTGCGGGATGGCGTCCACGGCCTCGATCTTGTATCCCCACCAGTCGGAGAACGTGGACGCGCCGGCACCGTGTGCGGCAATCTCCTTGGCCACCTTGTAACCCTCGAGCACGTGCTGGAATGTCGTGATCTTGAAGCCCATTTCTTCGGCGACCCGGATCATCATCAGGATTTCGTCTGCGCGGTAGGAATGGGCATGGACCAGGCGCTTACCTTCGAGAATCTCGACCAGTGGCTCGAGCTGTAAGTCGCGGCGCGGCTGGAGCAAGTCCTCACCCGCGGCCTTGCGCTTCTCGAACTCCTTCCAGGCCTTCTGATACGCCTTCGCGCGCGTGAACGCATCGCGGATCACGAACTCGGTGCCGGCGCGGGTGACGGGGTACCGCCGCGGCCCGGTCTGTCCGAACTGCCGCATGTCCTTGGGGTTTTCGCCGAGCGCGAACTTGATGCCCGGCAGCGCCCCCTCGACCAGCAGCTCCTCGGCCCGCGTCTTGCCCCAGCGCAGCTTGATGACCGCGTTTTTGCCGCCAATCGGGTTCGCGCTCCCGTGCAGCACGTTCGCGACCGTCAGCCCGCCGGCGAGGTCACGGTAGATGTTGATGTCGGTTGGGTCGAGGACGTCCTGGATG
>JAIVJE010000051.1 GCA_020200195.1 Acidobacteriota bacterium
CGGCTACGTGGCCGCCATCCGCGCCGCACAGCTCGGACTCAAGACCGCCGTGGTCGAGCGAGCGCCGGTGTTGGGCGGAACGTGCCTCAATTGGGGTTGTATCCCCACCAAGGCGCTCCTCGAGCATGCGCACGCACTGAAGATTGCGCGTGACTGGAAAGAGTGGGGGCTGACCTTGGGCGAAGCCGCGGTCGGGATCGACATGAACCAGGTCCAGGCGCGCAAGGACAAGATCGTGAAAGGGCTCACCGGCGGCATCGAGTTTCTGTTCAAGAAGCACAAGATCGACTGGATCAAAGGCAGCGGTCGGCTAGCCGGAAAGGGCCAGGTCGAGATAACCGAAGGCGCGAAGGCTACGCTCAGCGCGACCAGGGAGATCGTGATCGCCACGGGGTCCCAGCCGCGCAGCGTGCCGGGGATCACGATTGACCGCTCGCGCATCATCACCAGCGACGAAGCGGTGAACCTCAAGGAGATTCCGAAATCAATCGTCATCATGGGAAGCGGCGCGGTGGGCGTCGAGTTCGCCTCCATCTTCCGCCGGTTTGGCAGCGACGTCACCCTCGTGGAGCTGCTGCCGCGTATCGTCCCCGTGGAGGACGAAGCGGTATCGGCGGAGCTCGAGAAATCGTTCCGGCGCCAGGGGATCAAGGTCATGACCGGCACGAAGGTGACGAGCGCGAAGGCCGGCGCGGCCGGTGTGGATATGGAGGCGCAGACACCTGATGGAAAAACCGCGACGCTCAAGGCGGACTACCTGCTGGTGGCAACCGGTCGCGGGCCGGTGACGAACGGCCTTGGCGCCGAAGAAGCTGCTCTTCGGATGGACCGCGAGTACATCCGCGTCGATGCGGATTTCCGCACGAGCGTTCCAGGGATCTCGGCGATTGGCGACGTGATTACGTTGGAGGCCCCCGGCCATCCACAGCTGGCGCATCTGTCGTCGGCCGAGGGTGTCGTGCTGGCAGAACGCATCGCGGGCCGAGAGACTGCGCGGATCAACTACGACCAGGTGCCCGGCTGCACTTATTGCGATCCGGAGATCGGCAGTGTAGGCCTGACCGAAAAGGAGGCGCAGGCGCGGGGTTACGACGTGCGAATCGGTTCCTTCAAGTTTGGCGTCCTTGGCCGTGCCCGCATCGCCGGCGAGACCGAAGGCTTCGTCAAAATCGTCGCCGACAAGAAATACGACGAGATCCTCGGCGTCCACATGATTGGGCCGCGCGCCACCGAGCTCGTCGCCGAGGCCACGCTCGCGTTGCGACTGGAGTGCACGGTGGAGGAGCTTGTCCGCACCATCCACGCGCACCCGACCATGTCCGAGGCCGTCGGTGAAGCGGCACATGACGCGCACGGGGGGGCGATCCATGCGTAATCCAGCTGTGAGCTGTCAGCGATCAGCTGTCAGCTATCAGTTAACGGCGGGTCTCGCGCGCGATGTCGAAGAGCGGCTGACGGTGTTGTTTCGTCAGAGTAAGGTCATCGGCGGTCTCTATCGCAGCATGGGCCAGGAGGGGGAGTCGGTGGCCACGGCTTACGCCCTCGAGCGGACCGACGCAATCCTGCCGCTCATCCGCAATATGGGCGCCCTGATGACGATGGGCGTCCGGCCGCGGGAAATCTTTCTGCAGTACATGGCGAAGGCCCGGTCGAACTCACGCGGCCGAGACCTCAACATTCACATCGTCCATCTGCCGGTGGCCGGCGCCGCCGAGCCGGTCGTCGTCGGCCCGATCAGCATGCTCGGGGATTCGATTCCGGTTGCTGCGGGGATCGCCATGGGCGCTCGGATGCGCGGCCAGAACATGGTCGCGATGGCCTGGATCGGCGATGGGGCGACGAGCACTGGTGCTTTTCACGAAGGGTTGAATTTCGCCGCCGTCCAGAGAATCCCGCTGATTGTGGTCGCGGAAGACAACAAGTTCGCGTACTCGACGCCGATCGCGAAGCAGATGAACATCGCGCGCATCGACGAGCGCGCCGCCGCGTACGGCATTCCCCACGAGATGGTCGACGGGAACGACATGCTGGCCGTCTACGATGTGACGAAGCGCCTGGTCGATCGCGCCCGGTTCGGGGGAGGCGCCGCGCTCATCGGCGTCGACACGATGCGCATGCAGGGGCACGCCCAGCACGACGACGCACGGTATGTGCCGAAAGCGCTCCTGGAAGAGTGGGCCAAGAAGGATCCCATCGCGCGTTTCCGAACACATCTGCTCGAGACAGGCGCCGCGACCGAGCAAGACATCGACGAGATCGATGCCATGACGAAGCGATTCGCATCGGATGAGGCGCAACTCGCCGAGGACGACGCGATGCCGGATCCGTCCACGGTGACGCGCGGTGTGTATGCGGGTGATGACTTTGCACAGCCGCAAGTGGAATTCGTCAAGTCGCCGTTCAGATCGTGAGAGGTGCACGTGCCAGGCGCAGGGTGCAAGGTGCGGTGCTGTGCACGTGCTCCCGGGTGGTTTGTAGCTATGTCAGGCTATTTTCAGCTCCGTGCACTTGCACAGCACCGCACCCTGCACCCTTGCACCTGGCACCTGCACTCTTCATGATCGATTGTGGCTGAAACAATGGCTGTCATCACATATCTCGAGGCCATTCGGCAGGCCCTTGGCGAGGAGATGGCGCGTGACGAGCGCGTGTTCATCCTTGGAGAGGACGTCGGCGCGTACGGCGGCGCCTTCAAGGCAACCGAAGGCCTTCAGGAACGATTCGGGGAGGCACGGGTCGTCGACACGCCAATTTCGGAGACCGCGATTGTCGGATCGGCCATCGGGGCGTCGTACATGGGGATGCGCCCGGTGTGTGAGATCCAGTTCATCGATTTCATCGCATGCTGCTTCGACATGCTGACAAACTTCGCGGCCACCAGCCGATATCGGAACGGCGCCGGGGTGTCAATCGTGGTCCGCGGGCCTTGCGGAGGTGGCGTGGGCGGCGGCCCATTCCATTCCGTGAACCCCGAGGCGTTCTTCCTGAACACGCCCGGACTCAAGATGGTGGAGCCGTCCACGGCGTACGATGCCAAAGGCCTCCTCAAAGCGGCCATTCGAGACGATGACCCTGTGTTGTACTTCGAGCACAAGTTCCTGTATCGCCGAATCAAGGACGAAGTGCCTGAGGAGGATTACGTCGTGCCGCTCGGGAAAGCGGCGATCCGCCGAGAAGGTTCCGATTTGTCCATCATTACGTTTGGCGCGATGACGCACACGGCGATGGACGCTGCGGCGACCCTCTCTGACGCCGGGGTTGAGGCAGAAGTGCTGGATTTGCGCAGCCTTGCGCCGCTCGATCGCGAGGCGATTCTGACGACGGTGTCGAAAACGAGCCGGGCACTGGTGCTGTACGAAGCGACCCGGACCGGAGGCATTGGCGGTGAGCTCGCGGCGATCCTTGCCGAGGACGCTTTCGAGTACTTGGATGCCCCGGTTATGCGGGTAGCTTCGGTGGATACACCGGTGCCGTATTCTCCGCCGCTCGAAGCGGCATTCCTGCCGAACGCCGACAAGGTCGTCGCCGCGGCCCAGAAGCTGGTCGAGTACTGACCCCGTGCACGGATGAGGAATGAATGGCCACTAACGTTGTGATGCCCCAGATGGGAGAGTCGATCGCCGAGGGCACGATTGTCCGGTGGATCAAAAAAGTCGGTGATGCCGTAGACCGGGATGAGCCGCTGTTCGAGATCTCGACAGACAAAGTCGACGCGGAGATACCGTCACCGGCAGCCGGCGTGCTCTCAGACATAAAGGTGAAAGAAGGCGAGACGGTCCCGGTCAACAGCGTGGTAGCCATCATCGGCGCCGCGGGAGAAAAGGTAGAGCCGGACGGTTCGAGCGCACCGGCTGCTGAGGCGCCTCCTGCGGAGATCCCGACGGAGCTGCCGGAGGCCGCAGTCGGCCAGCCCGAAATCACGCCGCCACAACGCGGCGGCCGCGCGCGACAGACCGAAGAAGCTGTCTCCAAAGAGGAGTTGCGGCGACAGAAATCATCGCCGCTGGTGCGGCGGATCGCCAAGGAACACAACGTCGACATCCGCGAGATCCAAGGGTCCGGCCTGAGCGGCCGGGTGACCAAACAGGACATCCTCGGATACCTCGAATCCGGTGCCGCGGCGCCGGCCCCGGGATACCCCGCAGCCCGTCCGGCAGCAGGTCCTGCATTCCGGCCAGGCGAGAACGTTCAGATAGTGCCGATGAGCGTGATGCGCAAGAAGATCGCCGAGCACATGGTGCTCAGCGCCCGTACTTCGCCGCACGTGTATTCCGTCTATGAAGTGAACTTCGGCCGGGTCAGCGAACTGCGTGACAAAAAGAAAGCTCAGTACGAATCCGCCGGCGCGAAGCTGACATTCACCGCAATGATCGCGAAAGTCATCGTCGACGCGATTCGGGCCTTTCCGGTCGTTAATGCCTCCATCGACGGCGAGAACATCGTCTACAAGAAGGACATCAATCTGGGGATTGCCGTCGCGCTCGACAACGGGTTGATTGTCCCGGTGATTCGAAACGCAGACGAGAAAAACCTGCTGGGGCTCAGCCGTGCGATCAACGATCTGAGTAACCGCGCCCGCTCGAAGAAGCTGAGCCCGGACGAGGTGCAGAACGGCACTTTCACGATCACGAACCCGGGCATCTTCGGAGCGCTCTATGGTCTGCCCTTGATCAACCAGCCCCAGGTGGCCATCCTCGGCGTCGGTGGAATCGAAAAGCGCGCGGTGGTCCTGGGTGACGCGATTGCGATCCGCCCGGTCTGCCACCTGACGCTCGGATACGACCATCGTCTGGTTGACGGTGCCGATGCGGGCCGGTTTCTCTCCTTCGTGAAAGAACGCCTCGAAAACTTCGAGGAAGGCTGGATGTAATTGCGCGAGGTCGAGATCCGCCGGCTGGGTCTCGTGGCTTACGCAGAGGGGCTCGCGATCCAGCAGCGGCTCGTCGAGGATCGCAAGTCCGGCCGAGTACCGGATCAGCTGCTGTTGCTGCAGCACCCTCCTGTCATCACGTTGGGCGTCAAGGCGCGCAGCGATCGGGCAAATTTACTCGCGACCGCCGACACGCTGGCTGCCGAGGGTATCGAACTCTTCGAAACCGGTCGCGGCGGCGACATCACATATCACGGCCCAGGACAACTCGTCGGATATCCCATCCTCGATCTCAAACCGGACCGATGTGATGTGCACCGGTATGTCCGTGACCTCGAGGAGGTAATGATCCGCGTCGCGGCGTCATTCGGGGTGAAAGCCACCCGGGTGCCGGGGTTGACCGGGGTGTGGGTGGGGAACGACAAGCTCGCCGCGATTGGCGTGCGCATCGCTCGTTGGATTACGAGTCACGGTTTCGCGTTCAACGTCGGCACCGACTTGCGGCACTTCTCCCTAATCGTTCCGTGCGGTCTGGCCGGCAGGGGGGTAACGTCGCTCGACAAACTGACGGGTCGCGAGGTGCCGATTCAAGAGGTAGAAACCGTTACGGCTCAATCATTTGCGGATGTATTCGAGCGGATGCCGCTCGGCGCATCCGCGGCGATGGAATAGCGTCGGGCCATGGGGTGTTCTGTCCCTTATGGAGGCCCCGAACATGCGCCGGCCAGAGGTCGAACGCGAGCTCATCGGGCGGATGCAGGCGGGGGACAGCTCGGCCGTTGTCGATCTGGAGTCGACCTACGGGCCCCGAATCCACCAGCTTGCATTCCGCTACGTCAAGAACTGGGAGGACGCCGAAGAGGTGACCCAGGACGTCTTGATGAAGGTATACCGGAAGATCGACGCGTTTCGCGGAGATGCGGCACTCTCGTCCTGGATTTATCGGATTACATTCAATACGGCGATGTCCCGCCTCCGTGGCGGTCGCGCGGGTAAGGCTGCCGAGATTTCGCCGCGGCAGGACTCGGCATATGCAGAGTCTGCTGATCGCACGCCCCAGGAACCGGCTGACTGGTCATCGCTCGCCGACGATCAGGTGCTCCGCGGCGAGATGCGTGCGAGGCTCATCAAAGCGCTCACGCATCTGCCCGCCGTGTACCGGATTCCGGTCGTGTTGCGCGATATCCAGGGGCTCTCGACGGAGGAGGCCAGCGCGGTGCTCCGGGTCAAGCCTCAGACGCTGAAGTCGCGCCTCCATCGCGGCCGCCTTATCCTGCGGCAGCACCTGGGCGATTTCGCAGGCGGCATTGCCCTCCATCCCCGCGAGTCGACGCACTAGCTAATCGGTCGCATCACTCGTCTTTCCCCAATACGTTGTCGAGTGCGGTCTGCTCCTGCCTCGTGAGAGCGGGTTGCAGAACTGCGCGTACGCCTTCGGCTCCAAGTTGCACGGGCATCGCCGCGGCGGTCCGCCGAAAGGCGACGAAACAGGAATAACGCCGGCGCGATCCGCCGGCGACAATCGCTTCGACAATCAGGGCGGCAGCCGACGAGAGTGCGTAAGCACTCGGGGGCCATAAGCTCGGGATGCGCGCGGAGAGCGCAGCGATCTCGTGCGGTCGCAACTGCGCGGTCAACGGCTGCCCGAACGCGGCCCCTTCTTCCCATGCCACGACCGCGCCGGCCGGAGGAACTCCCAGGATGCGCAGGGACACCTCGACGCCGGACAGATCGAGCATGAGCCCCGCAAGGGCACGCACTGCCGATTCGAGCGCGAGCGGCGCCGATCCAAGGATTCGCGCAGCCGGGATGTGGAGCTCGGAAACGGCTCGTGCGATCAGTTCCCGATGCAGGGCGCCCGCGCAAACGATCGGGGCGGCCGTGTCGAGCCTTACCAGCTCACGGAGCAGCGCGAGTCCGGCGTCTCCCTGGTGCTCGCCCTGTCCAGGGCTGTCGGCGAGGACGATGGCCTCGGCGCCTGCCGCCGCAGCGAGTGAGTTCCCCGCGGTGACTCGTGTGCTGAATCCTTCGATCGGCGCCGACTGCAGGATGTCGAGAGCCTTTCCCTTCGCGACCGCGCCCTCTGCATCGATCAGGCGAACCTCGGAGACGTTGCCACGCGCGGCAAGCTTGTGCGCGAGTGCGCCTCCGAGTGCGCCGCCTCCAACGATCGCAATGAACGGCATCTGCCCCTTCGCAGGAGTCGACTATTCTAATGGGATGAGTACGGTCTCTCAACCTTCAACGAGCTCGTCGCTCGACAAGAAGGTCGCGGTTGTCACCGGCGGTTCACGCGGAATCGGACTGGCGATTGCCGAGGCGCTGATCGCGGCCGGCGCATCAGTGGTGATTAGCGGCCGCGATCGGGTGAGGCTCGACGACGCGCAGTCGCAGTTAGGCGCCGGCAACGGGGCACCGGTGGCTGCCGTGGCGGGCAGCGTGTCGACCGCCGCGGACGCATCGCGCATGATTCAGGCCGCCGTCGACCGATTCGGTGGCCTCGACGTCCTCGTGAACAACGCCGGTGTCGGCGTCTTCAACTCCGTCGCCGCGATGTCTACGGAGGAATGGGATTCGGTCATCGGCACGAACCTCACCGGCGTGTTCCACTGCTGTCACGCGGCCATCCCCCATCTGTTGCGCCGCGGCGGTGGTTGGATCGTCAACATCAGCAGCCTTTCCGGAAAGAACCCGTTCACCGGAGGGGCCGCGTACTGCGCATCAAAGGCCGGCCTGAACGCCTTTTCCGAGTCGTTGATGCAGGAGGTACGACACCACAACATTCGCGTCAGCTACATCATGCCGGGGTCGGTTTCGACCGGTTTCGCCGGGCGCCGACAGGCGGATGAGGAAAACTGGAAGCTTTCCCCAGGCGACGTGGCGGAGGTCGTCATGGATCTGCTACGGCA
>JAIVJE010000052.1 GCA_020200195.1 Acidobacteriota bacterium
TCCCGCGGAGGCTGCCGGGGAATTCCAGAAGGCCTTGAAGAAGACGCCCGATCGTCGGCGGGCACTGCTTGGGCTCCAGCGCGCGCAAGCCAGCGCGGCGAAGGGGGCCGACAGGTAACGATGATGCTGTGCGACGAGTCCCGGAGTATGTGCGCTATCGAAATTTCGCCACGGCAGCGTTTGCGAGAGCGATCACTTTCGGACGCAGGGTCGCCTCGGTATCGGGAGCTTCGATGTCCATTTGAACAATGAGATCCTTCGCTCCCGCTTTGACATACAGAGGCGACGTTCGTATCGGTCGCGGGGTAGGGCAGACCTCGAAGTACGCATCGTCGCCAATCCCGGGGGCCGGCTCCCGTTTACACGCCGCGGGCAGCTTGATCAGCCGGCGATTCTCCGCCGTCCAGTTCTTGCCCTCGATGAGCACGAGGCTGACCAGCGGCCCCTTCCCGTCGCCAAATGCCGGCGCGGCGTATTGGCACGAGGAGCCGCCGGCGACACCTTGGCCCGGCAGGTCACCGGGCGACACGTTGTAGCCTGGATACCCCGTGATCTTTCTCACCTCGTCTGCGCTGAGCAATGCGCAGGCGGGATTCTTCGCCGCGTTTGCTTGCGCGGCTTGCTCCACAGGCCAAAAACCTTCGGAAGCGGTCGCGCTCAGAGCGGCCGCCGCAATACACACTATCGTGTTCACCAACCTGCATGAACGGAAGGTCCGCCCGCTTCTCGCCATAAGCCTCCGATTTAGAAACACGAATCCATCGCGAGCGCGAAGTATCGCTTCGAATAGTTCGCGTCTCGCAACCCGCCCCGGTCGGATTCCTGCGGATTCTATCGCTCGCGAAATCGAAGGCGATGCCGTAATCGCAAAACAGCGTGTCAATCCTGAGAGAGTCGCGGCGAACGCTCTCGGAGTTCATCGATTCGCTTCGAAGCCTCTGCCTTAGACAGCGATTCATCGAACTCCTCGTCCGTCTCGCGACACAACGTCTCGAGGTAGGAGCGCTGTGCATCAGTCATCGGCTCATCGCCCGTCTTCCACTCGTCGGGATCGCGTTGCAATGCCGGCTGATCGGTATGATCGGTTTGTCGGTTCTTCATGGGCGAAAAGATCGCAAAACAGAGGCCAACGACCGCGGCGCAAAAGGTACGCGCAGCTCGTCCGCGACGTCGTTCCGCCGAATGCTCTTGTTGCGGGCGGATTCCTGCCTGACGACCTGCGGTGGCTGTACGAGCTCAAGCTCGACGGCATCGCCTGATGCACGAGGCCGGCGGCTTCCGGGGGGACGTGTGTAAGAAACAGCATCACAGGATCCGCGCTTCAAAGACGTCTTCGAGTACCACGGTCAGGCGATGGAGCAGGGCAAAGACATCGTGATGTGGATGGCCGACGAAACGCTTGGCGAGCAGCCCTCCCTGCTCCCCGCGGCAAATCTTCAGTGGATGTGTAGCGTCGATCGGACGGTGAGACGGAGTGAGACATCGGACAAGCGGCGTTTTTTGGGAGAATACGATGACCGGGGTGAGCACCATGACCGATATGACGATCAAGACCCCAGTGCTCATTCTGCTGCGCAACAAGCTGGCTTTTCTGGTCTTCGCCGTGTCACTGGCGGCATTTCTGGTCAGTCTGATCTACACCTATGTCCTGACGGACGGCGGCGAGATCATGGGCGGACAGATGGCGATTACAAGCGTCGTCATCACGGCGCTGCTGCTTTTCTGTATGTGGTATTCGTGGCTGATGACGAAGCGGAGCGTGCTCCGCTCGTCGGAGGCTTGACGATACGTCTCCCCGCTGGACGACATCCCGATGGCCGCGTAACTTAAACCCAATGGCCTGTCGGTGGTTTCAGTCCGGGTTTTGGAGGGCGCCCACCTCCAGCAGGTCTTCCTTGAGCACGTAGCCGCAGGCGCCCGCCTGGCCGGCCGCGGCGCGCCACTGCTGATCGTCGTACTCGCTGACGATGAGAATTCGCGCCCTCAGGCCAGGCGACTCGAATCCGGCGTGTCGCTCAGGGGGCAGTCTCAGGGACAAAACCGACACCTGAGAGACTGTCGTAACTCGCGATGTCGTATATTTAGTGGCAACCCTTCTGATTCCAGCAGTGGGCGACGCAACGATACCGGGCTCGCGCGCCTCGAGCAGTACCTGTCGGTGCCTTTCAGCGCGAGGATTCCGTCGGAACGCCGCCGGCAGCGGTCGCGAGTGACACGGTGAGAGTCGCTCGGTAGACTACGACGGTCGTGGACCGGAACCAGCACAAGGGTGGAGACGCCGCGTCTGTCGATGAAGGAAAGCCGACACGGACGAAGTGCGGCACGTTGGCGATTCCCGATGACTGAGCCTCCTGGAATCCCAGACCCGCATAGAACACGCCGAACGTGCCACGGACGCGCGTTCGGGGGATCGATCTGGCGGGTGAGGCCCACGCGCGGCGCGATGTTGTTCAGATCGAGCTTCGTGAAGGCACGGGAACGGATCCCGCCCTCGCGGGCGGGGACGAGCGTCCCGAACGTCTCGCCCGGATCGGCATCGAAGTTCGACATCCGGTTCCGCCGTTCGAACATCGGCGTCTGTAGCTCGTACCGCACGCCGAGATTCACCGTCAGTGACGGCCGCAGCTTCCAGGTATCACTTACGTAAAACGCGTAGTACCGATCGCTGAACTCGCCGCGCAGGTGGGTACTGAGTCGAGCGGAGCTCGTCTGGCCCACCAAGAAATCGGCGAGAGCGGAGCCTCCTCTCACGCCTTGCCCTCCCGACGTGAATTGCCCGTTGAACACGAATTCACCGCGAGCCTGCTGAATCTGATCGATGCGGTTCGCCGTCAGCCGGAGATCCCCGCCGAGCCTCAGCGTGTGCGAATCGCGTATCCACGACGGATGATCGGCGAGCTGCAGCACTGTCGTCCGCGCGAGCCTCGGGATGTTTCCTCGGTCGCCGAGCACGCCAAAGCCCTGCACCGTGAACACGGGCAGACCGGCCAGCTCCACTGCCTGATCGATGCCGCGATGCCGAAATCCTCGAACAGCGGCCGCGACGCGAGGCTCCAGGCGTCGGCGCCGTTGATCGAGAATCCGGTGCGCAGCTCGTGCACGACCGCATTCGAGAACACATGCGTCTCGCCCGCCACCAGCGATGAAGCCCGCGGCGCGTTGATCCCAGGAACCTGTTGCCGCTCGGTCAGCTCGTATCCCGGAGGATCGAACACGCTCGTCGTCAACGTGTCCCGATCCGATCGGCTGTACCTGACGAACAGATGGGAGGCGTCGGAAAGACGGTGGTCGATCCGGATATCCAGCTGATGCCGATCCTCGTTGCGCCGAAACGACCCGGCGAAGTTGTCGATGGGGCCGGGTCGATTCGATGAGGGATAGAGCGCGGCGATCCGGCGCCCGACGGGATCCATCCGCTCGGCCGGAATGGTGTTGTTCGAGAACGGCTGCCGCACTCCGCCGAAGACTGCCGGATCGTAGATGGTCAGCGGGCCGAAGTTGCCGCGCACCATCTCGGGCGCCGGCACTGTCACGATCGCCGTGTGCGTGCGGCGTTCCCGGGCGCCCTGATAACTGGCAAAGAAGAACGCGCGGTTGCGAAGCAGCGGTCCGCCGGCCGTGCCGCCGAACTGATGGTATCGGAGCGGCGCGGGCGGCTGGGAGGCCCGCTTTGCGAAGTAGTCAGTCGCCTCGAGGAGCTGTACCTGTGGGTGGTTGCGCGGGCGCCTCAGCAGAGGGCCAAGTGGTTCATGCGAATGTTCGCGAACGCCGCGAAGCATGATGCGGCGTTCGCGCGCGAGTTGCCGCGATTTCTCGCCGCGATTTGGCGCGTGTTCAATGAGTACGAGCTCGCGGGCTACGTTGCCAGCCAGAAGCCGACCGTGCGCCGCCAGCTCCGGACGTTGCTTTACATCTCCTGATCGGTTGCAGACCCGGGTCTGCGCGCTGGACGAGTTCTATCTAGCGCCGCCGCCTCCGCGTGCGTGCCACTCTCTGCCTCCCGGTACTCACGGATAGCGCCGCGAACCTCGTCGAGACACTCGCTGGACGACAGGCGCGCAAGCGCGGAGCGGATCTGCTCGATCTCGACATCGAGCCGTTCCACTTCACGAGGACCGTACGCCCGCCGCGATTTACATGCGCTGCTGCAACTCGAATTGGAGTGGCTTTGAAGGAGTCGGCGACGCGGCGCGTATGAGCCAGGAAAAACTGCGGCGTACACGGTGACGTCCTGAATGATCCGGTTCTTCCTCTCGCGCTCGGCTGGTTCGGCCTCGAGCAGCCGAACCCCGACCGTTACTCTGGCCAGCGCATCTTCGTCGTCCGACGCGAGGACTACGTGTACCTGGTGCCGTTTGTCGAGGACGAGCACACCGGTCTTCCTGAAGACGATCATCCCGAGCCGGAAGGCCACGAAGCAGTACCTCGGTGAGGAGTCTGACGATGAAGCTTGATGACGAAGAGAGGGAGTTGCTCGCGTCCGTCGAGCGGGGAGAGTGGAAGCCCGCTGCCGGCGGGAAGCGCGAGCGGACTCGCTAGTCGCGATACGCCAAGGCGACCTTCCGCAAGGATCGCCGGTTGAACATTCGGCTCTCGAGCAAGGACCTGGAGGCAATCCAGATGCGCGCGCTCGCCGAGGGGTTGCCGTATCAGACGCTGATCGCGAGCCTGCTGCACAAGTACGCATCCGGCCGCCTCAAGGAAGTCTAACGGATCATCGTCTGGCGCCTCGACTGCGGGAGATCAGACGATTGAAGCTTGAATCCGACGAGAAGCGGCTGCGCCAAGCCGTCGAGCGGGGCGAATGGAAGTCTGCGGTCGTCGGCATGCGTGTCTCGGTTTTACTTCTCTGCCACCAAGACCGTTTGAGGCGTCGGCAGCCCGTGGGCCGATATGTTGCGGAACCCCGCGCCTTCGAGTTGCTGCTGCAACTCGGCGAGCGTGTAGGCGTCGCCGCCCGGCGTTTCCGCCAACATCGTCAGGCTGAAGCGAGCCGGAAAGGGTGGCGACACGCGATCGGCATTCGGCACGAACTCGAGGACCACGACCCGCCCGCCAGGCGTGAGAGCGGCGTTGACTCTTTTGAGAAAGCCCTCACACGTCGACGGGTTGAAATGGTGCAGGAAGTTGGTGACCAGTGCCACGTCGAAGCCGTCCGGGAAATCCACCTTGAAAGCATCACCGGCCAGCATCTGATACCGATCCTCCACCTGGGCGGCGCGGGCATGCTCGGTCGCAACGGCGAGCACGGACGGCCAATCTACCGCGACGATCCGAGCGCGCGGGTTCCGCTGAGCGATCGTGATCCCGAAGAGTCCATGTCCCGCCGCGATGTCGAGCACCTTCAACGGCTCTGACGTACCGGCGACCAGATCGGCAATCGCATGGGCCGCTGGCACCATCATTGGCCCCATCGACCGCGCGAATTCCACCCAGATGGGGTTTTCATCTGACACAATGTCCTCGCCCGACGGCGGCACACCGCCGCGGCGAACCGCCTCGGTCAAGTTGTCGAAATTACTCTTGAGCTCAGGCCGCAAGAGGAACCGGGCCGTCGTGCCGAGATATGCCGGCGATCGCTTGCTCAGGAAGGCTGCCGATTCTGGCGTCAGCTCATACGTGCCGGCTGACTTCGTGAGCAGTCCGATTGTCGACAGGTAGTCGCAGAGAATGCGGATGCCCCGTTCGGCGGCGCCACAGCGCGCCGCAATCGCTGAAGTCGTCCGGTCCCCAGCGTCGATCACGGTGAACACGTCGAGATCGATCGCGCTTTTGAGCGCCGCCGATCGCTGGTAGGCAAACAGCGTATCGAACACGATCTCTGCCGAAGGCTGCGTGACCGGCGCCATCAGGTTCCCTCCTCAGGATGCGAGTGTAGCGCAGCATCCATCGGAACGGCTGCCGATACTCATCGTAGTGCTGGCGCCGGGCAAGGACCGGTCCAGTGATCGATGCCCGACTTCACGCGACATTTCTGCGGTGTGCCCGAGAGTGTGCCCATCCGATCGTCACGAGCGGCGTGCTCGGAGCTGTGGAACGTATTGCGTCTCAGGACATTAACGGCGAGGCGGCGGTTTTTCAGACCGGCCGAATCGAGAGTTCGCCTGCGCCAGGAAAATTCGCCCGATCAGCAAGTGCTTGCGTACCGTCGCGATCGCCGTGTCGGACGGCGGCCTCTCGATGGAGGCTGACGGAGAGGCGAACCGCGCAGCGGCGTCTCGGAGTGGGGCGTATCAGTGGGCCGAGCTGATGCGGCGGACGTTTGGTCTCGACGTCCTGGCCTGTTCACGTTGCGGTGGGCGGCTGCGCCTCGTGGGCGCTGGTTGACCAGGCGTCCGTGGTCCAGCGGATCCTGCGACACCTCGGCCTGCCGACGGAACTGCCCGAGCCCCGACCCGCTCCGGCACCGCCCCGGCCACTCGACACGACCGACGACCAGTTTCAGGACGGTCCCGAATT
>JAIVJE010000342.1:0-11433 GCA_020200195.1 Acidobacteriota bacterium
GTATAGCACCCGGTGGAACGGGCGCACGAAAATCCGCCCGAGCATGAACTTGCAGAATCCGACAGCACCGCGTTCGTGCCAGACGCGCGCCGCTTTGCGTAGAATCATCGCCCGCCGCGCAACGAACGAAGCCACTTCCTGATGCGGGACTTGACACCCGCGCGTTCCAACGCTCGTCCAAGCGTCGCGGACAACCTGTCCAGCGCCGCGTGGGCCAGCACAATGGAAGCGTTCTTCGCGCTCAATCGAAAGAAGTACACGTCACCGCACGTGCGGAATCCACTACCAAACACCGACTTGTATTGCGCCTCGCCGATTCCGAAGTCGAACCACTGGAATCGACGCTCACGGAACACGTGCTCGAGAATATGGTACAGGAGCACGGTCCCCGGAGAGAGCCCAGCGTGCTGCGGATCGTAGCCGATAGTCGAGTAATAAATGTTCGAATCCTCGCACGTGCAGTAGGCGAAGGCGGCAGGCTGCTCCCCCACATAGAGCAGGTATCCGCGTGCGAGCCCCTGCCTCGCGAGGTTCAGCACGGTCTCCCGGAACTCCTCTGACGCGGGGAGGCCGACACCGAGCATTCTGGTCTGATAAGTCAGCTCTGATATCTTCAACGCGTGATCAAGAAATGACTCCATCTCCTCTGCTGACAGATACACGCGAAACACTGCGCCGCCCTCTCGCATCTTTCGAACGCTTCGCAGGACGTTCTTGCGTGTCTTTGCCTGAAAATTGCTCGCGAGGTACTGCTGGAAAGAGCCCTCCAGGGCAACGTAATACCGCGGCATCACGGCCGGGACATACCGGAGATTCCGCTGTGTTATCGCAATCCGTTTTTCTGATTCGGCGACAGGCCAGGACGCTGCGATGAGCAGGTCTCCATCGGGTGGGCGCGTGGAAAACAGATCCTCGGGGCGAGGGTCGAAGCCTTCCGGTGGCGGAAAGGGCGCCCGGCAGATCCAGGCCGGTCGCTGAAGATCAAACAGGACGAATTCGCCCAGCAGATACTTGAGCCGGGCGCGGCCAGACCGGCACTGCACGCCATTTCCCAACGTGACTTCCGGGGCATCAGAAAACAATCCTAGGTCTCGCTCAACAGTAGACCACCTGCCAGATGGCTACGACCGCTTCGCGCAGAGCAGATATGTGCACAGCGCGCCTGACTCACACGAGGGCCCAGACCCTCCACGCACCGTGACACCGAGACACCGTCAACTACACTGGATTCGGCGCCTGTGACGTCCGCAAGTGTCGCACTTATTACGACTCTGCAGATTGTACTCGTGCGTAGTGTCCTGGGTTTAGTGGAAAAACGCATCATGATCCCCAACCCCGCCCCTGAGTCGTCTTTGTAGGCGGACCCGGCGTCACCCACGGGCCGGACCATGCCGAGCCGAGATCCCAGATGCGCGCAGTCGATTCCCCGCCGAGTCCTACGCCACAAACACCTGGCCGTCGCAACTAATCCCCACGACCGAAATGCCCGCTACCGATCGCGAGCGAGTCCGGAATGGTGATGGCACACGACGTGGAGCCGAGTCTGGCGCCGAGCGGAGGGCGCCTCATCGTGAAAGCCGCAGAAGTTCTGCAGCGGGGTCATCCGTGGCCGGCATGTGCTCATGGGCGCTCCAAAAGCAGCGGTAAACGGTCGCGCTAGAACATCATCGACACTGTTCGTCGCGCCGTTGCGCTGTTGGCGGCTTGCCGACCCACTAATCCACGTTGAGCGCTTCGACGCACGGCGTGTCCGACAGCGACAGCGGGGAGTCGGCGCCGTCTGCGGTCCGCGCTGATCCGCATAACGATTGGATTAAGCTTGCGCTGGGACATCTGCCGTCGCCTCCGTGGTAGAGTGCGCGGCATGCTGAAACGGATTCTGATTGGGCGCCTGCACCCGTACGTGAAGCGGTTTGCCCCGCGCCTACTGCGCCCGTTCGGCTATCAATTGCAGCCCGTGTTGCCGCTGGACATCTCTCCCGAGGAACACGGCGTTTGGAAGGCGGTGTGGCCCTACACCATGACCAGTCAGGAGCGCGTCGTGTCCCTGGTGCGCGCCATTCGCTACGTCACTGAGAACCGAATCCCCGGCGCCATTGTCGAGTGCGGCGTGTGGAAAGGCGGGAGCATGATGGCCACCGCCCTCACTCTGCAGACGGCCTCCGACATCCGAGACCTCTATTTGTTCGATACCTTTGAAGGCATGACGGCGCCGACCGAAAACGATGTGCGGTATGACGGCAAGCCCGCCACCGGGCTGATGGCCGCGGCCCCGCGTACGGACCAGATGTGGGCGGTCGCAGGCCTGGAGGAGGTGGAGCGCAATATGACGCGCACCGGTTACCCGCCCGAGCGCATCCACTACATCAAAGGGCGGGTCGAACAGACCGTTCCGGCCCAGGTCCCCTGTGACGAGATCGCGTTGCTGCGCCTCGACACCGACTGGTACGAGTCGACCCGCCATGAGCTGCTCCATCTCTACCCGCGGGTCGTCTCCGGGGGCGTCGTCATCTTTGACGATTACTTTCACTACTTGGGTCAGCGGCAAGCGGTGGACGAATACTTCAACCCCCTGCCACGAAAACCATTTCTAAGCCGTATCGACTACACCGGCCGCCTCCTGGTGAAGCCCTAGAACTAGATGCTCACCCCAGGGCGCGGCGGCCTGCGCCCCCGCCGCCAGCGTCCGCGTGCGTAAAACGTTTGCAAAGTCAAGGAGCGAGGTGCGGTGAGTAACCACACGCTGTTATCGACCGTGTTCTCAGGGGTCCGTTCGTATTCGCGTAAACCGTCCGGATGGACGTGTCGGGCTGTTCCACGCATTCGAATAGCTCGAATAGCAGTGCATCGCCGTCCTGCGTATAGAAGTGCCGACCCCGCGGTCGCACTCAGTGATGACAGCTGCTCACATGAACGGCCCGAGTGTGACTACGCGATCAGCGGCTTGATCATCAAGCGCCTCACCGGTCGTCCGCTCGTACTTGATTTTCGCGACGCGTGGTCCCTGAACCCGTACAATCGACCCGCCGGGCTTCATCGCGCTGCCATCGTGCGACTCGAGCGCATGGGCATCGCAGCGTGCGACCATCTGATCGTCAATACGCCAGGGGCGCTTCGTCTTTATCGGGAACGCTATCCAGAATTCGCGGGGCGTATGTCCGTGATTCCGAACGGCTACGACACGCTGAACGTCGCCTCTCCTGACGATCGACCGAGCGGCGTGTTCCGCCTCATGCACGTCGGCTCATTCTACCGGTCCCGCGGACCCGAACGCCTGCTCGCCGCGTTGCGCGCAATCGGACAGGACGACATCGAGTTCGTCCAGGTCGGGCCGACCGCGCCTGTGCTGGTGCAGGCCGCCAGGGACCTTCGCATTCGTGTGATCAATCAGGTGCCTCACGCGGAAGCGCTGCGTCTGATGCGCACCGCTTCGCTGCTGTATTTAAAGCAGGGTTTCGAACCCGGCGTCACCGATTACATCGCTGTTGCAGCAAAGACGTATGAGTATCTCGCCACGGGACTGCCGATCCTGGCAGAGGGTCCGCCGGGGGACAACATCGATGTCGTGCGCGAGCACGCGGCGCGATGCTACGTTGTCACCGATGCGGATCCTGCGTCCATGGAACGCGCAGTACGGAACGCCTATGCAGAGCGGGCCGCAGTGCAGCCTCGCGTCACGGAAGGGTTCGTTCGCACATTTGATCGAACTGAGTTGACGCGACAACTGGCTGCAATCTTCGACCGCCTGGTCGCATCACACACCGCGTGAACCACACCGAATGCGAACGCTCGTGGGGGTGCGACGATTGTCACCGCTCTGAACGCGAGGATGCCGGCGCCGGTGGACCTCACCGGAGTGACTCGCGCAGCGCCGCAGCATCCCTCAGAATCGCGCGCCCGCGCGGTAGCATCCACAGCGACCCGAGAAACACCAGCGCTGCAGCTGGCGCGACGAGCGCGAGGCCGGCCCACGGATTCGGCGGATCTATTCGGGATCGCAGCACCCCGACACCGATCGCCATCGCACACGTGGCTGCAATCACAGGCGCCGCCGCCGCGTAGAAATCCGACTGCCTGACGGGCCCTTTCCGCGTGACGTACCAAAAGAGCAACGGGGTGATGACGAACAGCATCGTGGCCGCATAGGATCCGGCGACGCCGACCGCCCCCCACGGCAAACCCACCGTGATGCCGACGACAATCAGCGTCGAGCCGAGAACACCCCATCGGAACATGTCCCGGGTCCGTCCCTGGCTGACGAAGAGCCAACCGGTCGTGTCACAGACGACAATGGCGGGGGCCGACACGCCGAGGAGCACGAAGATGGGCGTCACGGCGTGCCACTGTGCGCCGAGCACGATGGAGACGATCCAATCGGCGGTCAACACCATCAGAATGACTCCCGGTGTGGTCAGCAAAACCACCTTCTCCAGAATCCGACGGTAAGCGCGGCGGTACGCGTCCGGTTCTCCCACCAGTCGGCTGAGCGCCGGCATCGCGACAGCTGTCACCGGAGCGTTGACCAGGCCGAGCGGTAGCAGGAGCATCTGATACGCCTTGTCGTACAGGCCGAGCTGCGAGGACCCCCAGAACCTGCCGATCAGGGCGTTGTCGAGATGTCGGGCGAAGTAGTTGGCGACGTGGAACGCTGTCAGGTTCGTACCAAAGTTAACCAGCTCCCGTGCTTTCGGCACGTCCACCGCGGCGGCCGGGCGCCACCGGCAGGCGATCCAGACACCGCCGACACCCACCATGGCCGTCGCGATCTGCGCGAGCACCAGCGACCAGTACCCATACCCCCGCATCGCAAAGCCGATCGCGACGGCTGCGCTGGACACTGTGGACAGTATCTCGATCGCCGCGAGCGCGCCGAAATGCATCTGACGCTGTAACAAGGCCTGATGCTGCACGGCGAAGCCGTTCAGCAGAAAGGTGACGGCGAGCCCTACCGCAATCGCCGTCACGCGAGGCTCGTGGTAGAAGCGTGCGAGGAAAGGCGCCGCCGCGATTGCCGCCAGCGTCGTCGCAATGCCGAGGGTGACGTTGAGCCAGAACAGCGTGCTCACCTGGCCATGGGTGATCGTCGGCCGCTGCACGGTCGCAGAGGAGAGGCCGACATCCTTGAACAGCGCGATAAAACCTGTCAGCACCGTGACCATCCCGATGAGCCCGTAGTCCTGCGGTGTGAGGGTCAGGATACGGACGTTGACGCGGCGCGGGACGGATGTCTCGGCTGTGTGTCATGCGGTCGGTGTGATTTCCAGCTTCGGGTGAGTCGACGCCAGGACCGACGCATACATCGCTTCGTACTTCGGAGCGAGCGCCCGGCGGTCGTACTCGCGTTCCACGACCTGTTGCCCCGTTCGCCCCAGCCGGTCCCGCAGCGCGAGATCGGTTACGAGGCGCTGAATACCCTCGGCCAATGCGCGCGGGTCCTCGGACGGGACCAGCAGACCGTTCACCTCGTGGCGAACGAACTCTGGAATGCCCCCCACTGACGTCGCCAGCACCGCCTTCCCGAACGTCATCGCCTCCAACAGCGCGATCCCAAACGGTTCAGACCGGGACGGAAGGACGAAGAACTCACAGCCTTCGATCAGGGCCGGAATGTCGCCAGATTGAACTTCGCCAGCAAATACCACCAGTTCTTCGAGCTTGAGTTCCGCGGCCCGACGGCGAAGCGCCGCCTCCTCCGGCCCGTCGCCTGCGATGACGAACTGGATGTGGCTTCGGAGGTGACGAAGGGCCGCCAGTGCTTCCAGCAATACGTCCAGCCCTTTGCGACGATACAGCTTCGCTACGGTCAAGGCGTATGGAAGGAGGGGCGTGGTGGCCGCGGCCGCGTCGACCTTAATCAGATCGGCTTGGCGTCGCAACGCCTCGCAGTCGAGTGAACAAGGCAGGTGCGAGCGCGCCGTGGGGAGCTTGCCGATGTCCCGCTCCGCGTCGGCAAGCATCCTCGATGAATGCGCCAGCAACCTGTCCGCCCGGCTCACGATCTGGCGTACGAGCCACCGTTCGTGCCACGGCCGCAAGTGCAAGGAGTGGACGTCGTCGCCGTGTACCGCGGCGACAAGCTTGACGCGCGTCCACCAGCGGACCGGTAAGAAGTACGCCATGCCGGCCACTGGGTACTCCAGCGATACGATTTCGATCCCGTGAAGCTGTACGAAGCGACTCAGCCGATAAACGGTCGGCGCCAGGTACGCGAGGCATGCGATAAGACCCCGCAACGGCGCTTCGGGACACCACAGTGGGCGCATGTACAGTCGCCACACACGGCAGTCGCGTGTCTCTGAGCAGCACTCGATCGCGTTCGAGTCGCCTGGACGCAGCACGAGCATGCTGTGGCCGCGTTCGGTGAGACTGCCTCGGAGCGTTTCGATATGGGTCGTCACGCCGCCTGTCTGCGGCGTGAAGAACGGGGTGACGATAAGAATGTTCATCGCACGAGTCCCGCAGTAACTGAGTGCTGCCTGTCGACTCTGAAGTCAACCAGCGGGATCACTCGGCGAGCTGTGCGTTCCACTCGCGCGCCCACAGCGCCAGCATGATCAGCAACCAGACCTTATGTGCGGCGTTAGCATTCCCCTGCTCGGCGAGCGAACACAGCGCGTGGACCGGTTCGGGAGCCAGCCAGTGGCCAAGACGGGACGCCGGCCCTGTCAGCGTGTCGCGAGCCCAGGGGCCCAGGCCGCGCTGAAGCCACCGATAGGCGGGTACGGGAAATCCTCGTTTCGGCCGCTCGGTAATGGAGGCTGGCAACCGCTCACGGCAGAAGCGCCGCAACACGTATTTGGTCGTATATTGATTCCGGCCGGTTCGCGCCACTTTCACGTGGTTCGGCTGTCGATTCGCCCACTCGACCAGGCGGTAATCCAGAAACGGCGTCCGGAGCTCCAGTGAGGTCGCCATGCTCATCTTGTCCGCTTTCATCAGAAGGTCTTCGACGAGCCACGACTTCTGATAGACGGCCAACATCTGCTGGAGCGGATCGTCCGAGCGCGCAGCCCCGTATTCCCGGTCGAGGACGTAAGCCGAGTCGTGCACACCAGCCGTCGGCATCAACTGTTGTTTCTCGTCTTCACGAAACACTATCGAGATATGGGGTCGGTCGCGACGGTTCCAGTCGCCCAAAGGCTCGTGCGCGATCCGCGCGGCGCGCCGCGCGAACGGTTCACCGAGAACGGCACTGCCGATCTTCTCGCCCCAGACAATCATCGGCCTCGGCAACTGCTGCCACCGACGAATCCGCTCGATCCGTCGCACCTCTCGATCCATGGTGTAGCCTGCCAGGATCTCGTCGCTTCCCTCGCCCGACAGTACGACCTTCACGTCCTTTCGAGCGAGCCGGCACACGGCGAGCAGCGGCACGGTAGCCAGGTCCGCGATGGGTTCGTCGGTGGAGACGACGACTTCCGGCAGTGCATCGAGAAACTGCCGCTGATCGATCACGACCTCATGTTGGTTGGCACCGACGTGGGCGGCCATCGCGCGCGCGTAGCTCAGCTCCGAATAGTCCGGCTCGTCGAAACCGACAGAAAACGTGTGGAAGTTGCGGTGCCCGAGTTCGACAGCGGCGGCGGCAACGGCGCTCGAATCGAGGCCGCCGCTCAGCAGCACGCCTACGGGCACGTCCGATGCCACGAGCCGCAGCTGTACGGCGTCGAGGAAGAGAGCGGTGAATTCGTCCTGGGCGCTGTCGAGACTGGAACTGCCCTGTTCGTCTGCGACGACGTCGGAAGACCAATAGCAGATCTCGCGCGGGTTTCCGCCTGGCGCGAGCTCGAGGGCGTGCCCGGGCGGCAGCTTCCGGATATTCTGCCAGATGGAGGCAGGTCCCGGAACATATCGGAACGTCAGATAGTCCCAGAGGGCTTGCCGATCGAGGTGGCGCGGCACCATGCCCGACGCCAGAAGCGCCTTGATCTCCGACGCGAAGAGCAGACTCGTCCCGTCCCAGAAGTAGTACAGCGGTTTGACGCCGATCCGATCGCGGATGAGCGTGAGTTGCCGCTGGCGCGGGTCCCAGGCGGCGACGGCAAACATGCCATTCCACTGCTGCACCGCCGGCAGTCCTTGACGCGCAAAGGTCTTCAGCACGACTTCCGTGTCGCTGTGCGTTGTCAGCGCTTCGCTGGAAACAATCCGCTCGCGCAGCGCGGCGTAGTTGTAGATCTCACCGTTGAACACAACCCCGACGCCGGTCTGCTCGTCCCACATCGGCTGGTGCCCACCCGCCAGGTCGATGATGCTCAGGCGGCGCATGGCGAAGCCGACACCATCCTCTCGCCAGGCGCCGGAGTCGTCTGGTCCGCGGTGGGCGATCGCGTCGTTCATTGCCCTGAGGACGGACGCAACGCGCTCCCGCGAAAGCTCTGGCGACACGACACCGACGATTCCGCACATGTGTGGATACGAGAATCTAGATATGGCTGGGCACCCACGGACGGCGCCGGCAGCCCGAGGCCGGGCCTGCCGGAGAACCGGACCGTTGCGCGCGGCCTGAAGCACCCGTCGGCCGGCAGGCCGCGCAGCGCGCGCAAGGGCAATCCGCGGTGCGAGGACCGATGCTGCGAGCGATGATATTTGTTATCATAACATGGTCTGTCTTCCTTGAGGCGTGTCGGATAGGTCCTATTTTCGCAGAAACGCGTACTCCGTTTGCAGACTGGAGGTCAATGAGCGGCTCGGATCATCTCGTCGCGGTGGTGAAATCTGTACGTGCTGATTACAGCACCGTACTGAACCCGAAGCCTGCCCCGGAACTCCCCGGAGGTGTCACGCCCTCCGTCGCCCATATCGCCGTCCGAGAACTCCTCCGCCGCTGCGGGTTCGATAGCGCTGCATACGGCACCGAGCGATGGAATCCGCTCGGTGACCTGATTCGGCCAGGCTCGCGCGTCGTCCTCAAACCCAACTGGGTTCTGCACTACAACAAGTCCGGCGAAGGAATGAACTGCCTCGTGACGCACACGAGCGTGGTGGAGGCGGTCCTGGATTACGTCGATCTCGCGCGTCCGGGACTTGTTACGGTGGGCGATGCACCGGTGCAAGGCTGCGATTTCGCAGCATTGCGCGACGGGTGCGGGCTTGATCACATGGCGGAACGGTTCCGCCGGCGCGGGTTACCACTCGCGGTGACCGACTTCCGGCGGACGGTGCGTCCCGGGGAAACACACGAGCGACCGCAGGTCGAGAACGTCAGGGACGCGGGGCACTTCGTGCTGTTCGACATTGGCTCGCATAGCTTGCTCGAACCGCTTGCCCAAGACGCCGCGAAGTTCCGCGTGACGATGTACAATCCGGACCTCCTGCTTCGGACGCATGCTCTTGGCCGTCATCAATACCTCATCGCACGTGAGGTGATCGACGCCGATGTCGTGATCAATCTTCCGAAGCTGAAATGCCACAAAAAAGCCGGCGTGACAGGCGCGCTGAAGAATCTCGTGGGGATCAACGGTAACAAGGAGTTTCTTCCGCATCACCGCAAGGGCGGCAGCCAGGCTGGGGGGGACTGCTACGAGGGTGCGTCGCGTTTCAAACAATACGCGGAAACGCTGCTCGACATGGCCAACCGCAGTTCCGTCGCGCTCGTTCAAAGAACCACCGCTCGCGCAGCGGGCGCCGCCCTCAGTTGCGCGCAGCGATTCGGTGCGGATGGGAATCTGGAAGGATCGTGGTACGGAAACGATACGGTCTGGCGGATGTGCCTCGACCTGCAGCGAATCCTCAAGTACGGCACGACGGCCGGCACCCTGACGAAGACGCCACAGCGGCGTGTCCTAACCATCACGGACGCGATTGTCGCAGGTGAAGGTGAAGGCCCGCTTGCGCCCACGCCGATCGCCGCCGGCTTCATGACCGCCGGCATGAGCCCGGCTGCCACGGAGTGGGTGAACGCCGTGCTGATGGGGCTCGATCCAAGACGGATACCACTCGTCAGGAATGCGTTTCTGCCCTTCTCGTTTCCGCTCGTCGACTTCCGCCCTGAAGACCTTCGCGTGATCTCCGATCAAGGCGAGCGACGCGCGGACGAACTCATATCCCCTGCACCACGTGCGTTCCGCCCTCCCAAGGGGTGGGTCGGGCGCTGTGAACTCCGTGATCCGCGACACGCTGAGCCGGATCTGGTGGCGTAGGTTCGTCTCTCGCAACGCTCGGCCATGGCACGAGCTGCGCGAGTTCGAGCGTCGCTCCCCCGATGAGCAGCGCAAGGACCTTGCGGCCCGGCTCGCCGCACAGGTCCGCTACTTCGGGGGGCGGGCGGATGCATTACCGGAGTGGTGCGACGCGGCCCGTCTCTCCCCTGATGATCTGTGGCGGCAGTGGAGCTCACTGCCTGTCGTGACCAAGGAGATGCTCCAGTCCCGTTTCGTGCCGGGTGACATTCAGCAGCGATTCGGCGTTGCCGGCACGATCAAGACGACTGGTGGCTCAACCGGCGAACCCACAGCCGTGTTGCACGACCCGTTCACAGTCCGAACACACAATGCCACGAGCGCTTACGCGCAGCTCCAGATGGGTTGGCGGCCGGGGATGCCCATCGTGAAGCTGTGGGGCTCGGAACGGGACATTGGCAAGTCACGGCGCCGCTACGACCGCGCGTCAGACTACCTGCTCCGCACCACCCTCGTGGACGGCTATCGCTTGACGGACGCAACTGTCGATCGGTTTCTGGAGGCAGTACAGAGTCCCACACCTGTCGCGGTCGGGGGCTTCACGTCAATGCTGGAGTTCGTCGCACGGAGAACCCTGGAACGAGGGCAGACGCCTCCCGTCGGCAGGGTACATACCGCATGGAACGGCGGAGAGATGTTGCTTCCGGAGCAGATTGATGTGTTTCAGCGCGCGTTCGGCGTTCCGATACTAAACCTCTACGGTGGGCGCGAGCTCTCAGTCATGGCGTTTCAACGCACTGCCGGCGAACCGCTGGAGCTTCCCCGCCCATGGCTGTTTCTTGAAGTGGTCGACCTGCAGGGGCGGCCCGCCCAGCCGGGGGAGCCCGGCAAGCTGTTGTGGACGAGCACCGTGTGCCGTGGGACGCCTTTTTTGAGGTATGAGGTCGGTGATCTCGGCGCGTTCAGCGCGCCTGATCAGACGGAATCGGGACTGACGCGCCTTCGCGAGCTTCACGGCCGGACGGCCGGATTGCTGCAGCTACAAGACGGCCGCATGATTCAGAACATATTCTGGAACCATTTCTTCAAAGACGTACCCGAAGCGCGTCAGTTCCAGGTGACGCTGAAGCGGTCCGGGGATATCGACGTTCTCCTGGTGGGCAGCGGGTTCACGCCCGATCGCGAAGCGCAGGTACGAAGCACTCTCGCTGGTTTTCTGGGTGACACGCGAGTGCATCTGACCTGGACCGACGGCATTCCACTCACTGCGCAAGGTAAGCTGATTCAAGTCAGACGCGAGCAGGGCGCGGCG
>JAIVJE010000342.1:11548-15986 GCA_020200195.1 Acidobacteriota bacterium
ATCATCACCAGCCGGAGCCGATCACGCTGGATGCTACCTGACGCGACCAGCTGTAGGAACGCCCGCACCAGATTCAGGGGATCCTTGACGCTGGCCATCCTCGACAGGCTCCCAACCACGACCGACCCCTCCGCCAGAAAGCCCGGCGGGAAGAGATCCGACGCGTCGCGTTTCCCGGGATGAAATCGCTCCGTATCAACGCCGTTCGGAATGTGGTGCACGTCAGGTGGAGCGACGCCTATTGCATTGATGAGCCACTGCCGCAGATCGGCCGTGACCGTTACATACTCGTGAATCGCCGGATGCACTGCGCGGCGCAGCAAGTTGTGCTTCCGGTTGGCCCCGTGTAGATCGATAATCTCCCGGCCATGCTCGCCGTGGACGCGGCACGGCACCCCGGCACACGCGCCGACCAACTGTGCATCGAGCGCCGGAAGGTTTCGCGTGTGAAGAATGGCCGGTGCGAGGCGTTTCAGCGTTCGCCAGAGCCGCGCGTACGTCTTCAGATCCTTACCCGGGCGCTTCGCGAGCGAGATGAGCTCAACATCCGCGCGCGACAGCCTGTGCCGAAAGTCGCTGAACCCTTCGAGGCAGACGATCGCGTGCCGAAATTCATCTGGGGCCAAGCGGTTGATGATGTTGACGAGCCCATTTTCGAGGCCGCCCACGTCGAATCGATAAATCACGTGCGCAATGAGCGGCCGCGCATCCATTCAGCGACCGCGACCCACGCTCGACGTTCGCGACACAGCCTTGAGAGCAGCGGGTCCGGAATTGGCGAATGCCGGAGCGGGAGCTCCTTTGTTTGTCCACCCCGACCCCGCTGGGCTCCGCTGCTCCGACGCCGCGTCGTCAACTGCGACCGGTTGCGCAGCTAGGCGGCCAAGCGCAGCCACCAACCCGAAGGTGAACCAGTTGAGGTCGCTCAGCACCTCAGCCCCGAATGTCCCTCCGACGAGGAATGCGGACATGGAGGCTATGAGCGCGTTCGCCGTTGTGAAATAGAACCGCCGACTCTCCGGGTCGAGTGTCGGATCCTTTGCGCGTCTCCGTACCTTCAGCATCGTCCAGAGCGAGTACCCAAACAGGAACGCCCAGATCGCGGCGCCAGCGTACCCCGCCTCGACCAGCGCCTGTAGATGACTGTTGTGTACGGAGCGTTTGGGTCCGTAGAAGCCGCCGGAGAAGTCGTATTGATCGTACGCGTGCTCGAAATTCCGGAGGCCTATGCCAAACGGATGATCCCGGGCTATGACGAGCGCCACCCGCCAGAAGTGGAGCCGGCCAGACGCCGAGTCGTCGCGGACCTCATCGTGGGTGCCGATGGTTTCCAGCCGGTTGAAGTACGTCGACTGAATAGGCGCGAACGTGAGGATGAGCGCTGCCGCGACGCCGATGACGACCATCGAGAGAATCCGCCGCCGCTGAAGCATGGCGTAGACCAGGATGCCCACCGCGAGCGCCAGAAAAATTCGTTGTTGCTACCCCATGCGCCGCCAATCCCGCTGTCGAATCTCGCGCCGCCCCACATGATGAAGCTCACGCCGAACTTCGAGGCGTGTAACCCCAGGGAGCCGGCGATCACCGCCATCGTCTGAACGAACCGCTCCCGCGTGTTCACGAGCGTCACAAGGAAAAGCGACACGATCACGATTCGGGCCAGCAGTTCCAGATGGAACCAGGCAATCGGCGGGTCGACCGCGTTGAGGGTTCCTACCAGCGCTGTGAGAAGAAAGGCAATCATCCCCAGCGTGAGCGGATGCGTCACGTTCGGGATGACTCGTGTCAGAACTGCCGGAACGATCAGCAACAGCCCCACCAGGAGCGAGAACCGAAACTGCTCGATGTCAATCCACACCCACTCCTGCGGACGGAAGATCGCAAACCACAGATAAAACAGCAGCGCGGCATAGCGGCTGAACAATCCGGCGCCGAATCCCACCAGCATCGCGACGACGAAGGCGATCGTTCTGAGCATCGTGCGTCAGCGGTGCCGGAGCGCGGCCCCCTCAATCGCGGACCGGGCGTGCCGGCGCCCGGGTCCGTTCGCCGCCTGGATACGTCGATACAGGGACCGTCTGCCGAGGAAATACCGGTGTTTCCAGAATAGATAGAGCAGCCCGGCGGCATGGCTGAAAGCCGCACGCCGTGGGAGCCACGTCCGGGAGATTTCCTGCGCATCGTGTACGGCCCGAACGCGCGGGTCGTACAGGATGGTGTAGCCCGAAAGCCACACCCTCAGGCAGAAATCCACGTCCTCCGGTGAATAGAAGATCCGTTCGTCAAGCAGGCCGACATCGTCGAGGACGTGTCGCGGCATCAGCCAGAACGCGGAAATCGCGCAGTCGACCGGTCGAGGCCCACTCGTGCTCTCCGGGACGAGTTGCTGCTCCATGCGTCGCAGCATCACAAATCGTCGCAACTTGTGCTGCGCGGTGGGAAAGACGTCCGTGGACAACTGCAGTCGCCCGTCGGGGAATTCGAGGCGCGGCGCGACGATGCCACACGAAGCGTTCTGCTCGAGTGTGCGCAGGAGCGCGTCCACAGCCCCGGCCGGGACCTCCACATCGGAATCGACGACCGCGATGAACCGGCCGGATGCCTGCCGGAGGGCGATATTGCGCGACACGGTCGTGCCTTGATTACGCATTAGCCGTACGACGCGGAGGTTTCGGAACTCAGTCTCGAGCGCCTGCAGGATCCGTGGTGAGTCGTCGATCGATCCGTTGTCCACCACCCAGATTTCATCGTGACGTCCGTCCGACCGGGCAGCAGTCAGCGACCGCACGCATTTTTCGATGTACCTCGCGGAGTTGAAGCTGAGAACGATGTACGACACCGTCGCGCGCGCGGGGATCACCGCACCCGCCGCGCCTGGCTCTCCGACCGCTGTCGTTTTCACGGGATGCTGCGCACGATGGATGGCCCCAGCGTCGTGGCGACTGAGACAGGAAGTCGCTGCCAGAGCCGGATTGCGAGGCTGAATTTGGGGTTCTTCGGACTCTGGTCCGGCATGGTCGACCCGTTGACCAGTGCGTATTCCCAGGAAAGCGGGTGGGGCTGCGCTTTCCATTGGGCTTTGAACTGATATGGCCCGTCGTTGGGCGTGGAGCGCCCGAAATCAAAGGTGTGAAACCGATGCTCGATTGCCCACTTGAGCATCTCCCAGTACAAGAGTGTGTTGGCGTTGAGCATCCGATACTGTTTCAGGGATGACGACCACGGCACCTCGAGCTTCCCGCGATACCCGATCGTGATCGACGCGGCGACCGGCTTCCGCTCGAGCGTCACCACGAACACCCGGGCGTCGGTCCCGACGTGTGCGAGGATCTGTTCGAAGAAACGCCTGCCGTACACCGGAGTGCCGAGATCGCGCATGTTCTCCGCGAACACCGGATAAAAGGCGCCCAGCAGCTCCACGAGCGGCAGGACGCCTGTGATGCGGCCCGAGCGGCTGGCTGACAGGTACTCGGTCTGATGGCCGAAGGCGGTCTGGAAGACGTCGCGCCAGGCCGACAAGTGATAACCCGTGGCCTCAGGGTGCGCGTTGACGAACCAGTCCCAGTCCGATGCAGCGGCCGTGTTCGTAATGTCTATCTGCGCGGCGCTCATCGAACACATGGGATTGCGGGCGGCCGAGCAGGAGCCATTATCTCGTCACCACACGTACGGGAGGGCCAGCCTCAGCGAAGCCGTGCCCGAAAGGGATCGCAGAACTTCTGAGACGAGCACTCCGATCGTATCGAAGCGGAAATCGCGAAGCAGCGCCCGCAATCTCGTTTCCGTTTCCTGCAGGTTGCGGTAATGCCGGAACTGGCTGAGCCGACCGGCCTGGAGCCGCGGCTGATTCGGATCGATCTCCCAGGGGTGGAGGTAGAACACGGCCGGCCGCCGCTCTACACGGTTCAGGCGGCCAATCCCCCACCGGGTCCACCAATACGGCAGGATTCGGAAGTACCCGCCGCCCGCGACCGGCAGGTTGAGTGGGCCCAAACGTGTCGTGGATGCGGGTACTTCGATCAGTGTCCCCGCCGGACGCGTGATCGCGTACGGCGCGCGACCGGACACGGGGATCCCATAGCGATCATGCTGAATCGGAAAAATGCTCGAATCGTAGCGATAGCCCTCCTCGAGGAGCACGTCGAGCGCCCACAAGGACTTGGGGGTGATCGAATAGCTTGGCGCGCGGTACCCAATGACCGCGCGGCCAGAAGCGTCCTGCAGAATGGCTTTCGCCTTCCGCACATCCTCGCGAAACGCCGGGCGCGTCTGGTCGTAAATCAGGCGGTGCGCATAGCCGTGTGACGCGATCTCGTGCCCGCGCTCGGCAATCCGTCGCACGAGGTCGGGATGCCGTTCACCAACCCAGCCGAGCACGAAGAAGGTGCTTCGAGCGCCGAACTCGTCGAAGATGTCGAGAAGCCGCTCGGTGTTGGCC
>JAIVJE010000343.1 GCA_020200195.1 Acidobacteriota bacterium
GTTAAAGGACAGGTTGACCAGTTTCGGCCCGCCCGCCACGTCCTTCACCTCCGGCTTCACCTCGGCGAACTGGTAACCCTTCTCGGCGTACAGCTCGCGGACGACTCCGGCGACGCGCCGGATGAGGCCAGGATCGATGAACGAATCCATCCGGATCTGGATCGCTTTTTCCTTGAGCTTCTCCTCGATATCCGACTGGCTGACTTTCTTGGAACCGACGTAGTCAACGATCTTGACGCGCTGGCGCTCCTCCATGTTGTAAACGACAACCTTCCCCATGACACCATTCGAGAACGGGTAGTCGACGACGTCGATGGACAGATCGTCGAGGAAGTTGGTCGCCCAGAGGCGCTTGAAGTCCCCGAGGATGAGTTGCTCGGCCGCCTCGTCGTAGGGAATCCAGGTGTCGCGTGACGGCAGGCTTGGACGGAGCTGGATGTAATACAGGTACGTCTGGGCATCGATGACCGGCACACCTCCCTGCTTGGCAAAGCAGGGCACGAAGGCGTAGACCACCGGCCCGGATCCATTGGGGGGCAGCTTCGCCGGGGGCGGTACGGGCAGGTCGCAAATCGTGGCGGGTGCGGCGGCAGGTGCCGGCGTTTGCGCCTGCCCTGCCGAAGCGGCGCCGAGCGTCACCAATATCACTACAAGTGCACGTCTCACTACAAGTGCACGTCTCACTACAAGTGCACGTCTCACTACAAGTGCACGCACCACTGTCAATACACGCATCAGTACAAACACACGCATAAGCACATTACGGCCGCAGATGAACCAAATTGGCCACGGGGGACGATGGGCGCCCGGCAAACAGCGGAATGTACAATCATTCCGCTGGCATCCGTAGCCTGAGTTTACTGGATTTTAGACGTGTCAGGCCAGCCGACGGCCGTCCTCGACCTGACCGGCCGGACGGTAAGTCAGCGACCCGCCTTCGAGGTAAACCTCGATTTCGCCACCCTTCAGATGGCCGCGGATCAACTCTTCGGAGAGCGGATCCTCGATGTAGCGCTGGATCGCCCGGCGCAAGGGGCGCGCTCCGTACGACCGGTCCTTGCACGTCTGCTCGATGATCCAGTCGAGGACGTCCGGCGCCAGCTCGAGCCGGAGCCTGCGATCGACCAGGTTATCGTTGAGCTGCTGCACCAACAGCTTGGTAATCGTCCGCAGGTCATCGTCTGAAAGCGCTTCGAACACGATGATCTCGTCGATCCGGTTGATGAACTCGGGGTTGAAGGTCTTGCGAACCTCCGCCAGCACCATGTCCGTGACGCTCCGGCTGACCACACTCACGTCGGTCGACTGGAAGCCCAGCGACGCCTTCTTCTGGATGAAGCGGGCGCCGATGTTCGACGTCATGATGATGATCGTGTTCTTGAAGTCCACCCGGTTCCCGAGGCCATCGGTCAGGTGGCCATCCTCGAAGACCTGAAGAAGGATGTTGAACAGATCGGGGTGCGCTTTCTCGATTTCGTCGAGCAGTACGACCGAGTACGGGTTGCGCTTCACCTTTTCGGTGAGCTGACCGCCTTCCTCGTGCCCGACGTACCCCGGGGGTGATCCGATCAGCTTCGACACGGAGTGCTTCTCCATGTACTCGGACATGTCGAAGCGGATGAGCGCGTGGTCGCTGCCGAACAGGAAATTCGCGAGGGCCCGCGCAAGCTCGGTCTTGCCGACGCCGGTCGGCCCCAGGAACACGAAGCTGCCCACTGGCCGGTTCGGAGACTTCAAGCCGGCTCGCGACCGGCGGATGGCGCGCGCCAGCGCGGAGATGGCTTTCTCCTGCGAGACCACGCGCCGGTGAAGCGCATCCTCCATGTGCAGGAGCTTGTCGCCCTCGTCCTGGTTGATCGACGTGAGCGGCACACCGGTCCATTTGGACACGACTTCGTCGATCTCGGCCCTGCCCACCACGACACGGCGCGTACTGGACTTGACGTCGAATCGTTCGCGGACGAACTGGAGGTTCTCGCGCGCCTGCACTTCCTGCTCGCGGTAGAACTGCGCCTTCTCGAAGTTCTTCTCCGAGACGGCGTTCTCCATCTGCTCCACCGCGACGCGGATGCTGCGGTTGATCTCGCCGAACTCCTCGCTGTATCCCGCCTCGCGCAGCTTGGCCCGTGCGCCCGCCTCGTCCACGAGGTCGATCGCCTTGTCGGGCAGGAAACGGTCGGTGATGTAGCGGCTGGACTGGTAGACCGCGGCCTCGATCGCGTCCGGCGTGTATTCCACGTGGTGGAAGGCCTCGTAGCGATCCTTCACACCCATGAGCACTTCGATCGTTTCGCGCTCGGTCGGCGGATCAACCTTGATCGCTTGGAAGCGCCGCTCGAGCGAGCGATCCTTCTCGATGTACTTCCGGTATTCAGCAGGAGTGGTCGCGCCGATGCAGCGGATCTCGCCGCGCGAGAGCGCCGGCTTGAGGATGTTCGCCGCGTCGAGCGAGCCTTCGGCCGACCCCGCGCCGACCAGCGTATGCAACTCGTCGATGAAGACGATGATGTTGGGGTTCTCGGTGAGCTCCTTCATGATCGCCTTGAGCCGTTCCTCGAACTGCCCGCGGTACTTCGTGCCGGCGACGATCAGCGAAATATCCAGCGCCAGGATCCGCTTGTCTGCTAGGAAATGCGGCACGTCTCCATAGACGACCTTCTGCGCAAGCCCTTCGACGATAGCCGTCTTGCCGACGCCAGGTTCACCGATGAGCACGGCGTTGTTCTTGGTCCGGCGGCACAGCACCTGCTGTACGCGCTCGATCTCTATGTGGCGGCCGACCAGGGGGTCGAGGTGGTTCTTCATCGCCGCTTCGGTCAGGTCGCGGCTGAACTCGGCGAGCAGCGGCGTTTCCTTGACCCGCGTCAGTGTCGTCTTCTCGTTGAGCAGGGCGACGATGTCTTCGCGAACGGTGTTCAGGCGCATCCCCTTCTCCATGAGGATGGTCGCTGCGACCGAACGCTCTTCGCGCAGGATCCCGAGCAGCAGGTGCTCGGTCCCGATGTAGTTATGGAGCAGGCGATCGGCCTCTTCGGCCGCGAACTGCAGGACCCGCTTCGTTTCGGCGCTGAAGGGGATCTCGACCGAGGTGGAAACCTTCTCCCGAAAGACGGTGCGCCCTTCGATCTCCTTCCGGATGCTTTCGAGCGACAGATGGGAGCGAGCGAAGATGCGGCTCGTCAGCCCTTTGCCCTCGCGAATGAGCCCCAGAAGCAGGTGCTCGGTCTCGATCGAGATGCTGCCGAGCTGACTCGCTTCGTAGCGCGCGAAAAAGAGCACGCGCCGCGCGCGTTCCGTATAGCGTTCGAACATGGTTTCCTATTCGTCAGCGATAGGCGCCGGCCTGTTTGTATTATACGGCAATGCGGCGCCGCCAACCAATGGGTTTTTGCGGCTAAGTGACCCTTTCTAGGGCATTTAGTCGGACGCTGGATTCCTCGGGTTCGTTAGGTTCGTTATCGTTCGGTCCGTTGGGGTTCGTTAGGTTCGGCAGCGTCGGGAGAGGCTGTCGATACAATGATCCGTTTCCGGAGGTGCGGGCAGATGATCAGACGAGTCGTGACGATCGGATTCGCTGTCGCGGTGGTTGGGGTGGTCGCGGGCGCGCAGACGCCGCGGCCGGCGAGTCCGAGAGGGTCGGCAGAGGTGCAGATTGGCGGTCCGGAGGGTAAGTGGATTGAAATCACCTATGGTCGGCCGCTCCTGCGCGGGCGGACCAACGTATTCGGCGCTGGAGCCGAATACGGACAAAAGCTCTACGCAGGAGCTCCGGTCTGGCGCGCGGGCGCGGATGTGTCGACCCGGCTCAAGACGGAGTTGCCCTTGAATATCGGGAACCAGACGGTTTCTCCAGGTGAGTACAGCCTGTTCGTGGACCTGAAGGAGAACAACTGGACGCTCATCGTGTCGTCCTGGGCCGCCAAACCGACCGGCAGAGACCCCAACAAGGAGGCCTTGTGGGGCGCATATGACTACACCCCTGCGAAGGACGTCGCGCGCGTCGCCATGAAAGTGGAACGAATCCCGATCAGCATCGAGCAGTTGACATGGGGCTTCGTTGACGTCACGCCCGCAGGCGGCCGGTTAGTGCTGTGGTGGGAGAACACGATGGCGTCCGCGCCGTTTACAGTCGGACCGTAGGCGGGCTATGGCGTTGGGCTGTGGGCATTGGGCTGCGGGACCGCCTCAGCCCATCGCTAAAGCCCACCGCCCAAGGCACCACCGTCCAACGCCCATCGCCAAAAAGCCGGTCGTCACGCCGGCCGCAGACGGCCCTCCTCCAGGCGCAGGACGCGATCGCAGGCGGCGGCCAGTCGCGGATTGTGCGTGGCGATGACTGAGGTCAGCCCGCTCTCGCGGTGCATCTCCCGCAGCAGCGCGTGAAGCGTCTCGGCGGTGTGTTCATCGAGATCGCCCGTCGGCTCGTCGGCGAGCAGCAGCGACGGGGCCATGACCAGCGCGCGCGCGATCGCCACCCGCTGCTGCTCGCCTCCCGACAGCATGCCGGGCTTGTGCTCGAGCCGACCGCTCAGCCCCACCCGGTCCAGCAGCAGGATGGTGCGCGCGCGCCGGTCGGCCGGCGGACGCCGGGCGATGCGCATGGGCATCTCGGCGTTCTCGAGCGCCGTGAACTCCGGCAAGAGATGGTGGAACTGAAAGACGAACCCCACGTGCACGTTCCGGAACGCAACGAGCGCCGCGTCTTCGAGCCCCGCCAGATCGACGTCGCCAATCCGCACGCTTCCCGCATCTACAGCGTCCAGCCCGCCAAGCACATGGAGCAGCGTACTCTTGCCGACGCCTGACGCCCCGACGACGGCGATCATCTCGCCCTTGTCGACGGACAGATCGAGGTCACGCAAGACGACAAGCGGCGACGTTCCCACCGTGTAGCGTTTGGTCAGACCGGAGACGGCAATGAACGGCATCGGTACGCTATTGGTACCGCAGCGCCTGGGCCGGATCGAGCCTGGCAGCCTGCCGTGACGGATACACCGTCGCCAAAAAACAGATCAACACGGCGGCCGCAATTACGACAATGAAGTCGAGCGGCTCGAGGGTGAACGGCACGTACGAGATCTGATAGACGTCGCTCGGCACACGAATCAGCTTGTACCGATCGAGGACGTAGATGACCACATACCCGGCCATCGCGCCCGCGGCCGTACCGACGCACCCGATAATCAACCCCTGCAACATGAAGATCCGCCGGATGCTTCCCGCTGAGCTGCCCATCGTCTTCAGGATGGCGATGTCGCGGCTCTTTTCCATGACGAGCAGCACGAGCGACGCGATGATGTTGAGCGCGGCCACCATCACGATGAGTCCGATGGTGATCGAGATCGCCATTTTCTCGAGCCAGAGCGCCGAGAACAGCGCGCCGTTCAAATCCGCCCAGTCCTGCGGCATGTACTCGCTGCCGAGACGATCGACGATCGAATCGACGACTTCCTGTGCGGCAAACATGTCGTCGATGCGCAGCTCGATGAAATCGGGGCGTTCTTTGCCGAGCATCCGCTCCGCCACGTCCAGCCGAACGAAGCCGTAACCGACATCGAATTGCGCCAACCCCAGATTGAAGATCCCCGCGACCTTGAACGGCCGGGTTCGCATCATGGGTCCGAACGGCGTCAGCGTCCCTTCAGGACTCATCACCTGCAACGTGTCGCCGACGCCGGCATTGAGCTGCCGCGCCAGGTCGGTGCCGATGAGAATGCCGTGCGCCTCCTCCGCACCCGCGTTCAGCCCGCCCAGGCTGCCGGCCTTCATCGCGCTTTCGAGCTGGGTGACCGTCTTCTCGAGCTCGGGCACGATCCCCTTGACGTCGATGAAGGCCTCACCCCCGCGTTCACTCGTGACCAGCGCCTTGCCCTGCATGACCGGGGCGGCGCCCAGTACCCGCGGAATCCTGAGCAGTCGCTGCACCTCGGCGTCCGGATCCTGGATACCGCCGGTCTTGAATACATAAACGTGCGCAGACGACCCCACGATGCGGTCGCGCAGCTCTCCCTGCAGCCCCGTCATGAGCGCGAGCGCGATGAGCAGCGCCATGACACCGACCGCGACCCCGATGACGGAAATAAAGGAGATGAGTGAGATGAACGCCTGCTTGCGGCGCGCCCGCAGGTACCGGAACGCGATGAACGCCTCGTAGGGCACGTCCATCATTCCTTCCTCGGGCGCATCAGCGGAAACAGAATGACGTCCCGGATCGACATACTGTTGGTGAGCAGCATGACGAGCCGATCGATGCCCACTCCCTCGCCGGCGGTGGGTGGGAGGCCGTACTCCAGTGCGCGGATGTAGTCGTCGTCCATTGCGTGCGCTTCGAGGTCGCCCGCCGCACGGTCGGCGATCTGCGCTTCGAACCGGCGGCGCTGCTCGGCCGGATCGTTGAGCTCGGAAAAGGCATTCGCGACCTCGAAGCCGCCGATGTACCTCGGCAATGGCCGCCGCGCGGTCACGACGGCGCAGGTCGTCGATCGCAACGGCAATACCGAGCTTCGCCTCGGCAGAGGCGCGTGCGCCTTCGCGCAGCGACAGCCGGCGGTATGGCGGCGTCAGCGAAATCGTGTGCTCTCCGAACGTGACCTGATCGCTGCCGGTCGCCTCGAGCGCGACGGTAGACAGCATGTCCTCGGTCACCGCCATCAGCTCCTGGTAGTCGCTGTACGCCTGGTAGAACTCCAGCATCGTGAACTCGGGATTGTGCTGGGTCGAAATGCCCTCATTCCTGAAGTTCCGGTTGATCTCGTAGACCCGCTCGAGCCCCCCCACCGTCAGCCGCTTCAAGTACAACTCCGGCGCAACCCGCAAGAACAATTGCATGTCGAGCGCGTTGTGGTGGGTCACGAACGGGCGCGCCAGCGCGCCGCCGGCGAGCGGCTGCATCATCGGCGTCTCGACCTCGAGATACCCCCGCGCGTTCAAAAAGCTCCGCACTGCGGCGAGCACTCGGCTGCGGACCTCGAAGACACGTCGCGAGTCCGGGTTGACGATGAGATCGAGATAGCGCTGCCGGTACCGGGTCTCGATGTCGCTCAGCCCGTGCCACTTCTCCGGTAACGGCACGAAGCACTTCGCGAGAAACTCGAGGCTGCTGGCCCAGATCGTCAGCTCGTTCGTCTTCGTGCGAAACAGGCGTCCCCGCACGCCAACGAAGTCTCCGAAGTCGAGGAGCTTGAACATGGCGAAGTCGCGTTCCGGGAGCGCGTCCTGGCGGACGTAGATCTGGATGCGCGAGCGTCCGTCAGAGATGGCAAGAAAGCTCGCTTTCCCGAAGCTTCGGATCGCCAGAATCCGCCCCGCCGTCGCCGCCTGAGGCCGCGACGCGTCCAGTTCCTCACGGGTGCTGTTGCCGTACGCGGCCACCAGTTCATCGACGGTGTGCGTCCGTTCGAAGCGCCGTGGGTACGGATCGATGCCAAGCTCCGCGAGCGCCTCAAAATTCGCGCGGCGCTGAGTCAGCAGATCGGATTCTTTCGTCTCGTCCGACAATCGTTTCCTTTTCCTTTCCTTTTCCCTTTTCCCTTTTCCCTTGTCCCTTGTCCCTTTTTCAGTCTCGGTTCAGGTCCTTGCGGATCCCATCGAGGACGCCATTCACAAAACCCACGGCCTCCTCGCCGGTGAACGTTCGCGTCAACTCGAGCGCCTCGTTGATGACGACCTTCGCCGGCGTCGCCGGTTCCGCGAGCAGCTCGTACGTCGCCAGCCGGAGCACGAGCCGATCGAGGACGACCATGCGTTCCACGCGCCAGTTCTGCGCGCGCGCCGCGAGCAGCGCGTCGATCTCCTCGACGCGATCGACGGTGCCGCGCACCAGGCCATTCGCCCAGTCGCGGTGCACCTCGTCGACCTCAGCCTCATCGTCCCGTGAGGGCCAGTAGGCGACGATCGCCTCCTGGGCGCTCGAGCGGCCTATCTCCCACTGGTAGAGCATTTGAAGCGCGGCCGCACGGGAATCCGAACGGACGACTACTTCCACCGCGTGCGGGCGCCCGTCCCAGGCGGCGGAACAGCACCGCCATCTCGAGTGCTGCGGCTGCGGCTTCGCGTCCCTTGTTGTCCTGATCGCCGGACCGCTCCTCCGCCTGCTCGGGTGTGTCTGTGGTGAGTACACCGAAGGAGATCGGTGTCCCCGTGCGGACCGACGCGGACATGATGCCGTGCGCGACGGCCGACGAGATGTATTCGAAGTGGGGTGTCGCGCCGCGGATCACGCACCCAAGGCAGACAATCGCGTCGAACCGACCGGATTCCGCGGCGTACTGTGCCGCCTGCGGAAGCTCGAACGCACCCGGCACCACGATGACCTCGATGTCGCCCGGCCCGGCGCCCGCTTCCTCGAGCGCCGCTCGCGCGCTGTCGCGCAGGCGCTCCGTGATCGCCTCGTTGAAGCGGGACACGATGATCCCGAAGCGGAAGCCCGCGGCGCCGGCGAGCGGTTCAGGGGGACGGGCAGTGTGCCGCAACGGCTATCTTCCCTTGAACTCGGCCTTGCGCTTCTCGAGAAAGGCGCTGGTGCCCTCGCGCATGTCCTCGGTACTGGCGACGAGGCCGAACAGCGTTGCCTCGAACACCTGGCCATCGGCGAATGACATCTGGAGGCCCTTGTTGACGGCCTCGATGATGTACCGTACGGCGATCGGCGCCTTGGTGGCTAGCATCGCCGCCAGCTTTCGTGATTCCGGCAACACGTCAGCGGCCGCGACGACCCGATTGACGAGGCCGAGACGGTAGGCTTCCTGGGCAGTCATCTGGTCGCCGGAGAGGAGCCACTCCAGTGCGCGTCCTCGTCCGATGAGCCGCGCCAGCCGCTGCGTCCCGGCGTAGCCCGGGACGATGCCGAGGTTAATCTCTGGCTGGCCGAGCTTTGCCGTGTCCGCGGCAATGCGCAGTGTACAGGCCATGGCCAGCTCGCACCCGCCGCCGAGCGCATAGCCGTTGATCGCCGCGATCACCGGTTTTCCCATGTTCTCAATCAGATCGAACACGTGTTGCCCGCGAAGCGCGTGCTCCCGGCCGCCGGTGGGGCTCTGCACCGACAGTTCGTTGATGTCGGCGCCCGCGACGAACGACTTCTCGCCCGCGCCTGTGATCACGACGGCGCGCACGGCCGGGTCGTGCTTCAGGGCGAGCGCCGTGCGCCGCAGCTCGTCGAGGCTCGCGGTACTGAGAGCGTTGAGAACCTTGGGCCGGTTGACGGTGACGATCGCGACGGCGCCATCGCGCTCGACGATCAGATGTTCGAGCGAGTCGAGGGTGTGCGGCATATCAGGAAGTGAAGGATTCGGGTCGTTTGCGGCCGGTTTTCGAGTATATCCCCAGCCCGACAGCGAGCGCCACCGCGACCGCGGCGCCCACCGCGTCAGCCGCAACGTCGAGCGCGTCCGCCATGCGGCCCGGCACGAAGTGCTGGTGGATCTCGTCGGAGATTCCATACAGCACGGCGATGAGGACAGCGGCGAAACCACGGCGTGCGGTGACGTTGGCGATTCGAGCCCGTGCCAGGCCGCGCAGCACGAGCAGACCGAGGACGCCGTAGAGGAACGCGTGCAAGGGCTTGTCGGAGATGCCGGGCGGAATGACCCGCCCGGGATCTGCACTCGAGGAGAGGAGAAAGATGACGGCCATGAGGAGCACGGCCGGTCCCCACAGTGTCAGCAATCTCAAAGCGGGAGCGGATACACCAACCAGCCAAGCAACAGCGCACCACCCACGAGGCCGCCAAACATGAGCCCGCCGGTCCGCAGCTGGTCGCGTGGATCGTCCCTCAACAGCACGCCAAAGACCAGCGACACGAAAAACGCGAACAGACACATCAGCAGGAGATGCCTGCTCACTTGCGCCCCAGTGCGATGTCGAAGGCGTCGAGCACCACGAGGAAGTTCAGGAGCCCGCCGACAATCGTGAAACAGTTCCCGTATTCCCACGTGACGGAGGTCACGATCCCGGTTCCCGCACCGGACATGCGCGCGAGCAGCCAGGGCAAACCCATGCCCGCTTGCGCCACGGCGGCGAGCGCGGCGAAAGGATCCGACAGATCGAACGGCGAGAGCTGACCGTTCAGAAACAAGCCTGTGCCGAACATCGCCGGGAGAGCCAGCAGGAACACCAGTCCCTTCTGCCGCCGGCCCAGCCAGAAATGGCCCGCTCCCGGAACTGCCCAGGCGGCGACGCACAGCAGCACGAGGGTGCCGGGCTCGGCAATGGTGCGCGCGCGCACTGCCGCGGTCGATTTGGTGGTCATCGCTCAGCGAATGATAGCGCATTCGTCCTACGCGCCCGAGTTCGCCTCCGCCCTCAACGTGCGCACGAACACCCAACTCGCGACGCAGCCAAGCGGCAACGCGCTGGCAAACCGGACCAGATTCGTTGGCAACCACAGGCCGGACCACTCGAGCGCGACGGTGAGCGCGGTCGGCAGCGCCGACACCAGCAACGCGCGTCTACCGCGCGAATGAGCGGACAACGCCCCACTCCATGCCACCAGCGCCCCCGCAGCGCCGCCGACGTAGAGACCAAGGCAGCGGGCACACACGGCGAGCTGCAGGCCGCCGACGTGAAACGATCGCTCCGGACGCTGATGACAGATATGACCCGCGGCCTGATACAACAGGTCATAGGCCACGAGCGGAAGGCCGAGACTGCCGGCGGCGGCGGCCGGCATCACGAGCAATGCGGCGAGCCAGACCAGCGCTCCAATCGTCAGGACCAGCGCCAACGCGCGGGGTAGGGTGCGATGGGTCATGTGTCACGTGCAACGTTCGACGTTCAACGTTCACGGTGCAACGTTCGGTGCGACGTGCTACGTCCGATGTGCCACGTTCGGTGCGACGGGCAGCGTCCCACGTTCAGGGTGCCACGGCGCTGCGACTAGCACATCGGACGTCAGAAGTCGCCACGTCGCACGTCGCCCCGGACGTCGCACGCCGAACGAGGCACGTCGCACCGAACGTTGAACGTTGCACGTTGAACATCGCACGTGTCCAGTGCACCCTCCTACCCCACCCCCTGCGGAGTGCCGAAGTGCGGTTCGTACCGATCCAGGAATGCGCTCCAGGTGTAGGTGTGGCTCTGGCCGCCAAGGTGCTCGAG
>JAIVJE010000053.1 GCA_020200195.1 Acidobacteriota bacterium
GCAGGATAAAGCACGAGAGTTGGCAAAGGAAAGGACGCGAAGGTAATCTTTCGGGATTGTCCGGAGGACAGGATTGCAGCTTGAAGGGGTCTACTCGGTTCTGCCCACGCCGTTCGACTCGAGCGGAAACCTTGACGACGACAGCCTTCGGCGGGTCATCGATCTGTTCATCGGCGCGGGGGTGAACGGGGTCACGGCGCTCGGCGTCACCGGCGAAGTCGCTCGACTGGACGACTCGGAGCGCCGTCACGTGCTCGACGTCGTGACCAGCCACGTCAACGGCCGCATCGGCGTCGTCGCCGGGACGACGGCGGAAGGTACGCGAACGTGCGTGGGGTACAGCCGTCACGCGAAGGACGCTGGCGCGACGGCGGTGATGGTCAGTCCGCCGCGGATGCTCGAGCTCAATTCCGATGCCGTAGTCCGTCATTTCCACACGCTCGCCGACGCGGTGGACGTCGAGATCGTCGTCCAGGATTACCCGCCCGTGTCGGGGTATGCGATGGAACCGTCGCTCCTCGCCCGCATCGCGAAAGAGATCCCGCGCGCGCGTACGATCAAGCTCGAAGATCCGCCCACACCGTTCAAGACCGCACGGATCCTCGAGCGGGCGGACGGTATGGAGATACGCATCTTCGGGGGGCTCGGCGGCGTCTTCCTGCTCGAGGAGCTCCTCGCCGGCGCTACCGGCGCCATGACCGGGTTTGCGTTTCCCGAGGTCCTCGTCGAGATTGTCACGCTGTTCCGAGCCGGACGGGTCGATGACGCGGCGGAAGCATTCTATCGGGGCGTTCCGCTCATGCGTTTCGAGTTTCAGGAGGGCATCGGCATGGCGATCCGCAAGGAAGTACTGCATCGCCGCGGCGCACTCGCCAGCCCCGCCACGCGGCCCCCGGCGGCCCAACTGGACACAACGACGCGCGAGGCGCTCGATCGCGTGCTCGCGTGGACGAAGGTGAAGCGGTGACACGTTGAACATTGCACGTTGAACGTTGCACGTGACGAGTTCGAGGAGCCTATGGACCTTGGTTTGAGAGGCAAAGTGGCGATGGTGGCGGGCGCGAGCCGGGGGCTCGGGTTCGCCGTGGCGCACGCGCTCGCGGGCGAAGGGGCGGCAGTCTCCATCTCGTCACGCGACGAGACCGCGATCCGTACGGCGGCGGAAGGTATCCAGCAGGCAACCGGGGCGAAGGTCCATGCCGAGCCGGTGGATGTGAAGTCGGCCGAGGCCATCGAGCGCTGGGCGAAGAATACCCGACGCGCGTTCGGCGGGGTCGATCTGCTGTTCACGAATTCCGGCGGCCCGCCCGCTGGTGCCGCGCTGTCCTTCGACGACAGGGCGTGGCAGGACGCCGCGGATCTGCTGTTGTTCAGCGCGCTGCGAATGATCCGGGTCGCCGTTCCCTCGATGCAGGAGCGCGGCGGCGGCGCGATTCTGATGTCCACGTCATCGTCTGTGAAGGAGCCCATTCAGAACCTCGGCCTGTCCACCGTGCTGCGCGCTTCGGTATCGGCGCTGGCCAAGACACTCGCGATCGAGCTGGCGCCGGCGAAAATCCGTGTGAACCAGATCATCCCCGGCCGCATCGATACGGACCGCGTCCGTCATCTGGACGAAATCAATGCGAAGAAACAGGGGGTCACCGTCGATGAGGCCAAGGCCCGGGCGGTGGCGGGCATTCCGATGGGCCGTTACGGCGTGGCAGACGAGTTTGGCCGTGTCGCCGCGTTCCTGCTGTCGGATGCCGCCGGGTACATGACCGGCGCGACCGTACAGATTGACGGCGGCATGATTCGGAGCGTCGTGTAATGAGCCTGGTGCGCAAGGTGCTTCTGGCGGGCTCGACCAACGCATGGCTTCGCGATCATGCCACCAAGTACGGATTCGTGCGCAAGTCGGTGTCCCGGTTCATGCCCGGCGAGCAGGTGGAGGATGCGCTTCGGGCGGCGGCCGAGTTGAAGCCAGATGGGATCAGCACGATCCTGACGCGGCTGGGCGAGAACGTGACGACCGCAGAGGAAGCGGAGGAGGTCACACGTCATTATCTGGACGTCCTGGAGAAGGTCGGCGCGTCGGGGCTCGACGCGCAGGTATCGGTGAAGCCAACGCAGCTCGGGATGGATTTCGACCGCGGCCTCTGCGAGCGCAACCTCGATCAGCTGATCGAGCGGACCGAGCAGTTCGGCAATTTCCTGTGGATCGACATGGAGAGCTCACCATATGTCGATCCGACGCTCGCTTTGTTCCGACGCACGCGGGCGAAGTCGCCACGTATCGGAATCGCGCTGCAGGCGTACCTGTATCGCACGGTGCAGGACGTCGAGTCGCTGATTCCCCTAGGGTCCGCCATCCGGATCGTCAAGGGCGCATATCTTGAGCCACCTGCGGTGGCGTATCCAGAGAAAGCCGACGTCGACGAAAATTTCTACAAGCTATGCGTGCGGCTGCTCTCGACCGACGCGCAACAAACAAAACGCCTGCTGCACATCGCCACGCACGACATGGCGCTGGTGACGCGGTTGAACGCCTTCATCGCTCAACAGAACGTGCCGGCATCGATGTACGAGTTTGCGATGCTTTACGGCATCCAGCGTGGAGAGCAGCTGCGGCTGGCGCGTGCAGGCAAGAAGCTGCGAGTGCTGATCAGTTACGGCGAGTACTGGTTCCCGTGGTACATGCGACGACTGGCCGAGCGGCCAGCGAACGTGGGGTTCGTGATCAAGAGTCTTTGGCGTTAGTAAGGCCGTTTGGTTCGAACCCGACTAAAACGTAAACCCCGACGACAGGTGGACGCGCGTGTCGCCGGTTTTGAGACCGCGTGCGACATCGAGGTTGATCGCGACGAGCGGGGCGATCAGGAACCCGCCGGCTCCGACGCCGCGGTGCCAGTCGGCATCCCCGCGGCTCGCGCCGACGTCCCAGACTTGTCCCGCATCGGCAAAGACGCTGACCCCCAGCTTTGCGCCGCTGAGTACGGATGTGATCGGCATCCGAATTTCTGCGCTGGTGATCAGCATCCGATCGCCGTCGAAGGTGCCGGTCCGAAATCCGCGGACCGTGGACGAGCCGCCCAGCAGCAGCCGTTCGTACGGTGGCAAGGTGGCATCCGACGTGGTGTAGTGCACGCGGCCGGCCGCGACGGCCTGGCCCAGAAGGCGGAGGTAACCACGGGCGTCGGTGTCGTAGCGGGTGGCGCGCTGTGACGGCGCCGTCGGTGCGGGATTCGGGCCGCGCGGGCTGAAGTGCAGCGACGTCCAGCCTGCGCTCAGCACGACGGCGTTGCCGGGGAATGTCGGATCGCCGCGCGTGTCGAACGTGCCGGTAGCGCCGACGGTCCACAGGCGATCCTCGAACTCGCCAAAGTCCACGGCACTGCGAGATGCACCCACGCCGGCGCGGAATAACCGCCCGAACTGCCGCTCCGCACGGCCCTTCAGTTCGACGCGTTGATCCTCCAGCCCGAATCGCGGGTTCTCGCGCTTCCAGATCGCGACGCTCGACTCGATACGGGTCAGCGGCCCCCGTTTGAACGTGCGCTCGAGCTCCAGCGCCGCGCGTTTCGTGCCGCCCCACGTCAAGGGCACCGACAGGCGTTCGCCCGCGCCCAGTAGATCCACGGTACTCACGCGGCCGCCGTAGGTGAAGCCGTAACCGTCGGCATAGCTCACGATTGGCAGGACCATTAACCGGCGAGTCAGCCGTCGGACCGGCCGGGTCACAACCGGGTCACTCGACGCGAGGGACGTGACGCCCGGCCGCTCGTGGACGACCAGGACGATGGCGACGTCCGTGGTGCTCGTCAGCGATCGATAGCGCTTGCGCACCTCGACGCTCTCGAACTTGCCGCTGCTGCGCAGCCGGCCGCGGATCTCTTCCACCGAAGAGGCAGCCAGTGCATCGCCCACCGCAATCCCCGCGAGCTTGAGCACCTCATCGTCCTGCAGGAACGCGTTGCCATGCACCCTGATTTCGCCGATGATTTCGGCCCCGCCCTGCGGTAGCTGCGACTCCTGATCGGGGACGTAGGGTCCTGACTGCTTCTGCGGAACGTTGTCGTGCGGAACCTCGTCGTGCGGAACCTGCCGTGCGGAACCTGCCTTCGGTATCCGCACCTTGGACGTTACGTCGGCTTCGCGGTACTCGGACAAATTCCGGGCGTAGCTGCCCTCAAACGAGCCATTGGCGAGGGTAAAGCCGGCATGAATATTCATTTCCCGCGGCAGCCACACGCCGCCGAGCAGCTGCCCCATCGTCATCGACGCGCGCATGTCGTCGATTTTGACCAGCCAGCCGCCCGGCAGGAAATCGAGCCATACGTTGTCGAACGTGTACTTGACGATCTGATGCTCTGCGGGATCGACCCAGAGAGTGACGAGAGCCGTCTTGTTCATGCGCCGGCCAATCTGATCCTCCATTTCCCGCTCGCGGCTCTTCTCGTCCTTGCGGCGCTTCCGACGGGCATCGTCCCGATCGGTGCCGACTTTCTCGTTGTCATCATGGTGGTCGTCGCTGAAAAGGCGCGTCGGGTAGTACTCGATACGCAGGACGTCCTTGCCTTCGAGCTTTTCGCGCCCGGCGAGATAGTAGTTGCCCGGCTCGAACTTGAAGTCCATGAAGTACGCCTCGGACACGAAACGGGGCTCGGCGGCCGTCAGGGCGGAGGAACTGACGTCGACACCGTGGGGCGACACCGTGATTTCGCGCTTCTCCGACTGCTGCTTTGCTTTCCGCTCCTGTCGCTCCCGCTCGCGGCGGATCCACCTCTCCTCGTATCGCTGCCGTTCCTCTTCTCCCACGCGCACACCATCGAACCGCACGGCGCTCCGGACGTGCATGCCGTCACGTACGTACCACGTGAAATCGCGGCTGACGCGGTGCAGCGCTACGCGGCCGGGGCCCAGGATCTCGAAGCGCTCGGTCTCGTCGAGCACGTACTGCTTGAGGGTCTGCCGGTTGACCTCGCGGCGCGCGAGCACTTTCTCCATGAACGCGTCGAGCTCGTTGGATGGGGTGACCGTGGGTTTCTGCGGCGGGGACTGCGCGTCGGCGGGCGCGGGAGCCGACAGCACGAGGCAGACGAGCGCGGTCAGGGGAAACGCACGGTTACCTGAGAGATACACGGGGCCTCCGGAGGCGGGCTGGCACCTCTGTAGACGAACGGGCTGCCGGGCTGGTTCCCCAGCCCCCTTTTCGCCAGCGCACGAGGCGGCGCGAGAGCAGGTTCAGCGCGACACCGCCGAAGATCGCGTATTTCACGCCTCGAACGGTGCGCTGCGCAGACGGGCGTTGTAGTCGGCGTCGAGCATCCAGCACGGCACATCCTCATGATAGCGCCGGGGAGATCGCTCAGGCGTACGCGTATGCCACTCATCCGGGTCGGGAGGTTCGTGGATCGGCCCCCAAGTCCGTGAGTCCGCGATTTATAATGCCGACCATGACGTTCCCATTTCCCCAACTGATCATCACGATTGCAGGCGCGCTTCTGCTGACGTTCACGCCGCACGACGCCGTCGCCCAGAACCCGACGCCACCGCCGGCGCAGGCTGCGCCGGCGCAGAATCCCGTAATTAAGGAGGCGCAGCAACTCGTCACGGCCGGCAAGTTTGCGGAGGCGCTCGCGGTGTATCGCAAGGTTCTCGCGGCCGATCCGAAGCGCGTCGACGCGCATCTCGGCGCCGGACGGACGCTGGACCTCATGGGGCAGCACGCCGACGCCCGGCGGCACCTCGCGAGCGCAATCGAGGCGGCAGACCCCGATACGAAGGATCAGGCGCGGACAGCCATGGCTGTGTCGTACGCGTTCGAGTCGAAGGCGGCAGACGCGGGGACGTTCTTCGAGGCCGTCTTCAAGGATCGAATGGCGGCGGGCAACCCGAACGGCGCGGCGGGGACGGCAAATGCGATGGCGCGCGTCTACCTCGAATCAGGTGACCTCGCGAATGCAGAGAAGTGGTATCGGACCGGCTACGACACCTCGAAACAGATCAAGGACCTGACACCCGCTCAGGCTGACTTGTGGCAGATGCGCTGGCTGAACGCGCAGGCGCGGGTTGCCGCCCGCGGCGGCAAGGTCCCGGACGCCCGCCAGCACGCGGCGGCGATGAAGGCGCTGCTGGACAAAGGAGAGAACGACGCCGAGCGACCCCAATACCAGTACCTACTCGGCTACATTGCCCTCGAGGCCGGGGAGAACGACGCGGCCATCGCCGAACTGGAAAAGGGGACGCTCACCGACAGCTTCGTGCTCGGGCTGATCGCGAGAGCCTACGAGAAAAAAGGGGACGCCGCGAAAGCGGCGGAGTACTACCGAAAGGTCATGGCGGCGACAACTCACAGCATCAACACCGCGTTTTCGCAGCAGTGGGCGCGGAAATACCTGAAGCAATAGGAGCGTCCACCGTCCAGCGCCAGCACCCGCG
>JAIVJE010000287.1 GCA_020200195.1 Acidobacteriota bacterium
GGGTGTAGAGCGGTACCGCGTCCGAATGGTCGCGGACGTGGTGCGCGACGGCCCGAGCGAAGCGCGCGAAGCGATCGATGAACACCGGGGCGAAAATATCGATCCCGTCAGGCCATCCGTAGTGGCACAGGTCCCACACGATCTGGAGGCCGTGGCGACGGGCGGCGCCCAGCATCGGATCCATGGACGAGAAATCGAACACGCCCGGCGTCCGTTCGACCAGGTGCCATCGCACGGTATCGCGCACTGACCGGATGCCCATCGTGGCGAGGTTGGCGTAGTCCTCATCGACGAAACGGTCGTGCTGCGTCGCGTGAATCATGTCGAGCCGGGTGCCTTTGCCGTTGATATGGCACGCCGATTCGAATCCAGCCATCCAGAACGAAGAGAAGATCTGATCCCCGCTCATCTCACCGGGCCCAGGTACTTGTCGAACCAGTCGAGCGTCTCGCGGAACAGCCCGCGCATGTCATTTGGAACGTGACCGCCCTCGAGCGCGACATGCTTCTTGTGCTCGACCGGTGTGCCGAGCAGCTGTACGAAACGGAGTTGTGCGTCGAGCGGCGTGCTGAAGTCATCCCGTCCGTTGATGACGAGCACCGGAATCTTCACGCGCGGCATGAAGTTTACGGGCTGGGTCTCCGGCGGACTCTTGTAGCGCAGGCCTCCCGCCGCAATCACGGCGGCTTTGATCCGCGGCTCCAGCGCGAGCGGGATCGGTGCGAAGTACGCGCCCATGCTGATCCCGTAAAACCCGAGCTTGTCCTTGGCAATCTCCTGACGCGTCTCCAGATAGTCCACTGCGCGGAAAAAGTCCTTGCCCCAGTGCACGTTCATGTCACGGGCACCGCCTTGCGGAGGGCGGCCGCCACCTCGTTCGAACGTCCCTTTGTAGACCGGATACAAGAGCGCTCGTCCGCTTCGGACAAGGAACTCGAAGGTGCCGTAATCGAGGTACTGGCTCGATCCCGCCCCGCGCGCATAGGCGTTGGGAAAGAGCACAAGTGTCTGGTAGGGCGGCGGCACGTTCTTCGGCAGAATCAGGTACGCGGGGATGCGCTCGCCGCCATACACGGCATCGAAGCTGAGCGCCTCCTTCTTCCAGTACGCCGAGCTGTCGTCGACGCTCTCTACCCGAGCATTGAGTGGCGCGTGCTCGTATGCATAGAAGCGCTTGAGGACGTGAAATTCCTGGTCGCCGACAGGCACCAGGGAACTGGGGTCACCGTGAACCTCGGCGACCGGTGCGGAGGCCTCGTCTACACGGCCGAGGTTCTTGACCAGCCGCATACCGAGCGCCACATGCCGGTCCCAAGGATCTCGCGCCTCTGAGTCTCTGAAACGGTAGTTCGGTTCGTTCCAACCGCCGCCGAGGATGTAGCGCAGGGCCTTCCCCTCGACTGCGTTGGCGCACCATTCCTTCACATTACCGCCCATGTCCACGGTGCCCCAGGGTCCGAGGCCTCGGCGTTCGCCGGTGCGTACGGTTCCTTTGCCGTCGAAATTGCTCAGTCGAAGGACGTCGCAGAAGGGTTCGTCAGCGCCTGCCGCGCGATGCCAGTGATAAATCGTCGGCAGGTGCTTGCCGACGAATT
>JAIVJE010000054.1 GCA_020200195.1 Acidobacteriota bacterium
ACGGTTCCGCACGTTCTGCACGAGTGGTTCCGGTGGGGCATAATTGTCGGCTTCGGGAGGACGCATGAATCCGATTCTGAGCGCCGGCATCCTGATCGGCGTGCTCTGCGGCGTGTGGACGTTCGTCATGGGCTTCACCGGCTGGTACAAAGATCCGGTGATGATGCGACTGTTTTTCGTCGTCAATCTGTTCGAGGTCGGCGGGTTGATCTGGGGTCTGCGGCGCACCGCCGCGCAGGGACGTACGTATAGCGGGCAGGTGGTCGCGGGGACCATGATCTCGATCGTCGCGGGGGTCATCATCATCTGTTCATCTCTGCTGTTCACGACGGTGGCGTACCCGAATTACTTCACGGAACTCGAGGCGGCCTACCGCCAGACGCTCCTGCAGCAGGGGAAAACGCAGGCCGAGACCGATGCGCTCGTCAGGACCACGTTCGAGGGGACGACGCCCATGGGCCAGGCGATGCACGGTTTCATCGGCACGCTGGTGACCGGCATCGTGGCATCCGCGATCATTGCGATATGGATTCGGGCGCGCCCGGCGCCCGCGCATTAGAATCGTTCGCGTGACCTACCCGATGCTGCGGCTTGCCGCCGTGCTCGCCGTTGCGTTGCTCTCGGTGACCGCCGCCGCGCAGACCATCTCTCCCGTACCGCCGCTCCCGCCGCCGCTGCCTCCCTTCGACGTCTGGCTGGCGGAGCTGCGTACGGAGGCGGTCACGCGCGGGATCCGTCAGGAGATCGTCGACAGCGCGCTGGAGGGCATCGAGCCGGTTCCGCAGATCCTCGAGCGGGATCGCACGCAGGCGGAGTTCGCGCTGGACCTCGAGGCCTACCTGAAGCGCCGACTCACGAAAGACATCGTGCGCACCGCGCAAAAGATGTACACGAGGCACGGCGCCCTGCTGCGCCGCATTGGCGAGCGATACAAGGTCCCGCCGAGCATTGTGGTCGCGGTATGGGGGCTCGAGTCGAATTTCGGCCGGTTCGCCGGTGTGCGTCCCACGTTCCCGACGCTCGCGACGCTGGCGTACGATGTGCGGCGCGGTCCCATGTTCCGCAGCGAGCTCTTCAGTGCTCTCGAGATCGTCAATCGCGGCGATATGGAGGTCGCTCAACTCCGCGGATCCTGGGCGGGTGCGCTCGGCCAGCCGCAATTCATGCCGTCGAGCTACCTCCAGTACGCGCAGGATTTCGACCAGGACGGGCATCGCGACATCCGGAAATCCCAGGCGGACGTCTTCGCGTCGGTCGCGTATTACCTCCAGCAGCACGGATGGAACAGGCGGGCCACGTGGGGCCGTGAAGTGCGCATACCAGCGGCATCGCGCCAGGTGGTCGCGGCGCTCCCACGGCGTCAGGAAGGCTGTCGCGCCGAGCGGACCATGACCGACTCCAGACCGCTCCAGGAGTGGCGACGGCTGGGCCTCCGCACCGCCACCGGCGCGGCGCTGCCGGCAGGGGCGCTCCCGGCGTCCCTGGTGCAGGCCGGCTCGAGAAGTTTTCTGCTCTATCCCAACTACGGTGCGCTGCTCGGATACAACTGCGCGCACAGCTACGCACTCAGTGTCGCGCTGCTTGCCAACCGGCTTCGCTGATGCGCGGAGCGGTATACTGTGCCGACCTTCAGCGTTTATCCCGACTCAGGTGAAACGATGCGGCGACTCGTTTGTACCGCGTTCTTGTGGGCAATCGGTGCTGCACTGCCGGCTTTCGCGCAGCAGCCTCTAGCGCAGCAGCCTGTCACCGTGAGCGCGCAGGATCTGAAGCGCCTCAGCATAGAAGAGCTCGCTGAACTGGACGTGACGTCGGTCTCGCGCCGCGTCGAGCGTCTCTCCGACACCGCCGCCGCGGTCTCGGTTGTCCTGCAGGACGACATCCGGAGAACCGGCGTCACGACGCTTGCTGAGGCGATGCGGCTCGCCGACGCCGTGGACGTGGCGCGCTTCGACGGCCGCACCTGGGCGATCAGTGCCCGCGGGTTCAACATCTCGACCGCCAACAAACTGCTGGTGCTCATCGACGGACGAACGGTGTACTCGCCGCTGTTCGCCGGGACGTTCTGGGACGTGCACGACACGATCATGGCGGACGTGGATCGCATCGAAGTCATCCGCGGTCCCGGCGGCACGATCTGGGGGGCGAACGCGGTCAACGGGGTCGTTAACGTGATCACGAAGGACGCCTCGTCGACGCGCGGCTCGGTCGTGCTCGTCTCCGGAGGCACCGAAGAGCATGTGACCGCGTCCGCGCGCTACGGCGACCGGCTCGGCTCCGCCGGGAGCTACCGCGTATACGGCAAGTACCGCCAGCGCGACGCGAACAGGTTTGCGTCAGGCGCGAGCGCTGACGATTCATTGCAGCTCGGCCTCGGCGGCTTCCGGATGGATTCGGGCGATCAGGGGGACGTGAGCTGGACGGTGCAGGGGGACCTGTATAAGGGCACCGAGGCGCTGTTCGATCGTGACGATACGGACGTCTCGGGAGGCAGCCTCCTCGGCCGGTGGACCCGCCGGTTCTCGGCGCGCTCGGAATTCCGCGCACAGGTGTACTACGACCGGACGTTCCGCATGGTGCCCCGGCAGTTCGAGGAAACGCGCGACACCTTGGACATCGACACTCATCACCGACTCAGACTGGCGCGCCGGCACGACATCGTCGTCGGCGCCGGATTCCGGGTGACGGAGGGTGACGATCTCGGCATTGCCGGCTTTGCGTTCGTGCCCCAGAAGCGGACGGCGAAGTTGTTCAGTGTCTTCGCGCAGGACGAAGTCGTCGTGAGACCGGATCGCCTGTTCCTGACGGTCGGATCGAAGTTCGAGCGCAACGACTTCACCGGGCTCGAGGTCCAGCCAACCGTGCGAATCCGATGGAACGCGCACCGCACGAGCACGGTCTGGGGTTCCGTGTCGCGCGCCGTCCGGCTCCCCACGCGGGTCGATACGGACCTGCGGATATTTCAAAACAACCGCTTGATCCTGAGCGGCAGCGAGGCCTTCGAATCGGAGTCGGCAATTGCCTATGAAGGGGGTTATCGGCTGCGGCCGCACGCGAGGGCCTCACTCGATCTGGCGGCCTTCGTCAACCGCTACGATCGAATTCGGAGCCAGGAATTCCCATCCCGACTCGGCCTGGTCATCGAGCTGGGCAACACGTTGAATGCGAAAACGAGCGGCGTGGAGCTCGGCGGCGCGTTTCAGGCCGCGGCTAACTGGCGCGTGCACGGGTCGTATGCATACCTCCACAAGTCCATCACCATGGACGCAGGCAGCCGCGACCTCTCGAAGGGTGCGAGTGAAGGCAACGATCCGTCGCATCTGTTTTCGATGCGCTCGTATCTCGACCTTCCGCGCGGCGTCGCGCTCGACGCAACGTTCCGGTATGTCGCGCGGCGGCCCGATCCTGTGGTCCCCGCCTATGGCGAGCTCGACCTGCGTCTCGGGTGGGCGGCGCGGCCCGGCTGGGAGCTGTCGCTCATCGGGCAGAACCTGCTCCACGACAGACATCCCGAGTTCGGTGCGCCGACCCCGCTGCGGTACGAGTTCGAACGCGGAGTGTTCGCACGGTCAATATGGCGGTTCTGAAACACTCAGGCGTGCTCGCGCGATCAGCGGCCGCGTCCGCGTTTCTGTGTCTCGTGTGCGCACGGCCGCTTGCGCAGGCGCCGGGCGCGCAGCCGACACCGACGGCGGAGTCCGACATCAAAGCGGCATTCCTCTTCAACTTCACGAAATTCGTCGACTGGCCCGCCACGGCGTTCGAAGGGACGCCGAATGTCTTCCGGGTCTGCGTGTTCGCGGAGCCGTCATTCGTACGGTCCGTGCAGCGCATGCTCCAGGGTGAAACGGTCCGCGGACGTCCGCTCCAGGTCGAAACGCCGTACTCCGCCGAGCGCGCCCGGACCTGTCACATCGCCTATTTCGCGCAGAGCAGCGTCGATCACGCAGCCGGCCTGCTGCCCGCGCTCCGGCAGGAGCCGGTCCTGACGGTTGGTGAGTCCAAGCGGTTCCTCACGCAAGGCGGCGCCCTGGCGTTCGTGCTCGACGACAACCGGGTTCGTTTCGACATCAACAAGAAAGCCGCCGACCAGGCGGGCCTGACGATCAGTTCGAAGCTGCTGAGAGTCGCCCGAAACGTGAGCCCGCCGTAGATGACCCGCACTCTGTTCAGCCGGCTCCGCATCCGGCACAAGCTCGTCGCGATGATCATGCTGACGACATCGGTCGTGATGGTCCTGGCCAGCGCCGGTTACCTGGCGTTCGACTACTACGGGACCCGCGAAGACTTGCGTGAGGACCTCACGTCGCAAGCGGGCATGCTCCTCGAGAACAGTCAGGCTGCCATTCAGTTCCTGGATCCTGGCGCCGCGACCCTGACGCTCAACACGCTGCGGGCGAACACGCACATCCGCGCCGCGTGCCTGTATGACGCCACCGGCAAGCTGTTCTCCGAGTTCCTGCCGTTCGCCGACGCGCCGAGCTGCCCGGCCGCGCCGCCGCCGGATGGTCATCATTTCACGGCGAACCGCCTCGAGCTGACGAGCAGCGGCATCCTCCAGGGGGACAAGGTAGGCTCGCTGCTGTTGCGCAGCGACCTCGACGTGCTGACGTCGAGGCTGCGGGCGCAGGGCATCATCGTGGCGGTGCTGCTGGTGGTCGCCCTGGGCGTCGCGCTGCTGATGTCGGCCCGCCTGCAGTCGATTGTGTCAGAGCCCGTCCTGACGCTCGCGAATACGGCCGCCGCGGTGTCTGCGCGCGGCGATTATTCGCTGCGGGTCACCCGTACGACCGACGACGAGCTCGGGACGCTCGTCGACGCGTTCAACCGCGTGCTCGAGCGTATCGAGCTGCGGGAATCGGAGCTGTCGCAGGCGAACGAAGAGTTGCGACGGGAGATCGCCGAGCGTCTGCGTGGGGAACAGGAACGTGCCGAATTGCTCGTGCGCGAGCGCGAAGCAAACCGGCTGAAAGATGAGTTCCTCGCGACGCTGTCGCACGAGTTGCGCACGCCGCTGAATGCGATCCTGGGGTGGACGAAGCTGCTACGGGCGAAAGCCGTGGCACCGGCGGCAGAGGACCGGGCGCTCGAGAAAGTCGAGCGCAACGCCCAGATCCAGGCGCGTCTCGTGGAGGATTTGCTCGAGGTCTCTCGCATTGCGAGCGGCAAGCTCAGGCTGGAGCAACGCCCGTTCGACCTGGTGACGCTGACGAAGCTGGCGGTTGATTCGATCCGGTTGACCGCCGAGGGGCGCGGGATTTCGATCGAGCGCCGGTTCGAGTCGTTCGCGATGCCGACGGTCGGCGACCCCGATCGGTTGCAGCAGGTCATTTGGAATCTGCTGTCGAACGCCGTCAAGTTCACCCCGGCCGGTGGGAAGGTGACCGTCGTCCTCGCGCGCGACGGAGACTCCGACTATCTCACCGTGAGCGACACGGGCATCGGCATCGACCCGGCGTTCCTTCCGAACGTGTTCGATACCTTCAGGCAGGCGGACGCCTCGAGCACGCGTGCGCACGGAGGCCTCGGTCTGGGATTATCCATCGTCCGGCACCTCGTGGAGATGCACGGGGGCACGGTCCGGGCCGAGAGCGACGGCCCGAACCGCGGCGCGACGTTCCGCGTCAAGCTGCCGGTCTGCATCGCAGAGCCGCGCGATCGCGGACGCGACGGGAACGGCGATGCCGCCACGTTCGACCTGCCGCGTGCCGAACCGGGAGATGCGGCAACGCCTGCCCAGACGCTGCCCCAGGGCAGACTGTCGGGTGTCAGCATCCTCGTCGTAGACGACGATCACGACACGCTGGAACTCGTGACGTCCGTCCTCGAGACCGCCGGCGCGACCGTGCACGCGGCCGCGTCCGCGGAAGACGCGTTGGCGGCAGCCCTCGAGATTCGGCCCGATGCGCTCGTCAGCGACATCGCCATGCCCGGCCGCGACGGCTACTTCCTGATTCGTCAACTCTCGGCAGCGCTCGGCGCGAGCGCTCCCCGTGCCGCGATCGCGTTGACTGCCTTCGCCGCGGGCCGCGATCGCGAGCGCGTACTCGGCGCCGGATTTCATCGACACGTCACCAAGCCGTTCGACCCTGGCGACCTCGTGGCCGCAATCGAGGAGCTTCTGTCGGATGCAGTCGGCTGACGCACAGACAGTTCCGCACAGACGGTTCCGCACGATTGGTTCCGCACGAACAGTTCCGCACGAATTCGTCCGCACGATTGGTGCCGCACGGGTGGTTCCGCCGGTAGCTGGAAGCTGGTAGCTACTTCGATCTCCTGTCGTCGTCAATCCCGGCGGCAGCCGTGGTGGCGGGTTCGATGATTCCGAGAGAGGCGAACGTGACGATTGCCAGACTCACGAGGACAGCCGCGACTTCGTCGCGCACTGACGCCAGGAGCGCCGCCGAGGATCAGGACTGCATAGAACGCCCAGGCGCCGTACGGTCTGACCGCCCACTTGCGAACGAACCATGCGAGGACCGGCGTGAGCCCGTTGACGATCGCCACGGCCTTCTGGTGAAACTGCCACCACCAGAGCCCTGTGGGCATCGGCGTAGCGGCGGCCACGGTCGCGCGGTCGGGGGCAATCGTGCGCAGATCCTCGAGCAGGGCATCGGTGGACGGATAGCGCTCGGCCGGCACGCCGCGCATGCACCGGCAGACGATGCGGTGTAGGCCGGGTGGGGCCAGCGGTCGGGACAGGCCAGCCGGCATGCGGCCGTCCATCATGTCGCTCATCCGCGCGACCAGCGAGCCGGCGTCGCTGCCGAACGGATGCTCGCCCGTGGCGAGTTCCCACGCGAGGATGCCGAACGCGAACTGGTCGGCGCGCGCGTCGACGTCCCCTCCTTGAAACTGCTCCGGCGCCATGTACCCCGGCGTCCCCATCGCGATGCCTGCTTCGGTCAGACGCGTGAACGTGGTAGCGCTCGAGGTGCGGCCGATTCGCGCCAGGCCGAAATCGAGAATCTTGATTTGACCGTCGGCTCGCCGTAATACGTTCTCCGGCTTCAGATCGCGGTGCACGATTCCGAGCGCGTGCGCCGCGGCAAGCGCCGACGCGATATCGACGAGCGTGTCGTACAGGAGGCGTGGCGGTAATGGCCCGTCCCGCAGCTCGTCGCGCAGCGTGCGGCCGCGGACCAGTTCGGACAGGATATAGAGATCGCCATCGATCTCCTCCAGCGCGAAAATCGTGGCGACTGCCGGATGGGACAGCGCTGCCGCCGCCCGCGCCTCGCGTTTCAGCCGCTCCCGGCGTATGGGATCGCCCGTGAACGCCGCAGGCAATGCCTTGAGCGCCACCTGCCGGCCGAGCCGGGAGTCTTCGGCGGCATATACGACGCCCATGCCGCCCCGTCCGATCTCTTCCATCACCCGATAGGCGCCGAGCGTTCGGCCGGCGAGGGAAACCGTGTCCTCGAGAATCAGGTCGGCACCGACGCCCCAGGCGGGCTCGTCGAGGAAACCTTCCGCGCGATCGTGACTGGCGAGGAGTGACTCGACCTCACGGCGCAGCTCGGTATCGCCGGCCGAGGAGTCTCGCACAAAGGCGTCCCGTGCGGCCGGCTCGAGCTCGAGCGCGGCATGGAACAGCTCGTTGATAGTGCGCCAGCGCTGGGAGCTCACGCTTGCGAGGTACCCTCCAGCTCGCGCGCGAGCCACGCGCGCGCGACGGTCCAGTGCCGTTTCACGGTCGCCGGAGAAATCTGCATGGCCTCGGCCGTCTCTTCGATGGTGAGACCTCCGAAGAAACGGAGCTCGACAAGCCTGGCCTGCCCCGGATCGAGCGCATTCAGGCGTTCCAGCGCCTGGTCGAGCGCGACGAAATCGAACGACCGCTCACCACCCGCGACGAGCGCTTCGTCGAGGGTGACGCGGGGCTGAGCGCCACCGCGGCGTTTGAGCGCGCCCCGGGCGCGCGCCCGCTCGATCAGAATCTGGCGCATCGAGTGCGCCGCGATCGCGCAGAAATGCGCGCGGTTCTGCCAGCGATCCGGCCGATCTTTCACCAGGCGCAGGTATGCCTCATGGACGAGCGCGGTGGGCTGCAGCGTCTGCCCGGGCCGTTCGCGCCGCAGATAACTGGCCGCCAGGCGCCGCAGTTCCTGATACACGATCGGCAGCAGCGAGTCGACCGACTGCCGATCGTTGGACATCAGGCCACCCGTTCGATCGTCACATGATTCATCACGACCGGCGTGACTGGACGGTCCTGACGGCCCGTCGGCACGTTTCCAATGCGCTGAACGACGTCGAGACCCTTCACCACTTCGCCGAAGACCGAGTGACGGTTGTCGAGGTGCGGCGTCGAGCCGAGCGTGATGAAGAACTGGCTGCCGTTGGTGTTCGGCCCCGCGTTCGCCATCGAGAGGATCCCGGCGCGTTCGTGCCGGCGCGAAGGATGAAACTCGTCGCCGAACTTGTACCCGGGCCCGCCTGTGCCCTGGCCGAGCGGATCCCCTCCCTGAATCATGAACCCGTTGATGACCCGGTGAAAGATGATGCCGTCATAAAAAGGAGACTTCCGTGGCTGGCCGGTGGCCGGGTCCTTCCACTCCTTCGTCCCTTCCGCCAGGCCGACAAAGTTTTCGACGGTCTTCGGGGCTTCCTTGTCGAACAGCCGTACGGTAAACGACCCCTCGGTCGTGTCGAAGTGTGCGTAAATGCCCGGTTCCACTGGGACTCCTTTTTCTGTAAGAAAAGCCGATTATAGCCAACAAGAGCGGGCCGCTCCGCGTCTAATGCCCTGGAGCTGAGCACGTGCTACGAAGTTCTTCGTTGACAATACGAATTCGTTCGTAGATATTTCCGAAGGAATGTCGAGACCAACCACGCCGAGACCAACCGACGCCGAGCTGGCAATCCTGAGGGTCCTGTGGGATCGGGGCGCCAGCACCGTCCGGCAGGTCCATGAGGTTCTCTCGCGGACCCGTCCCGCCGCTTACACGACGGCCCTGAAGCTCCTTCAGATCATGACGGAAAAGGGGCTGGTCCGGCGGGACGAGACGGACCGCACGCACATCTACCACGCAAGGCTCTCGGAAGAGCAGACCCAGCGGCAGCTCGTCCGCGATCTCGTCGACCGTGCATTTGGCGGATCCGCCTCCAAGCTCGTGCTGCAGGCGCTGGCCACTCGACGGGCGACCGCGGAAGAGCTCGGCGAAATCCGAAAGCTGATCGAAGGGCGACGGGAGGTACGTGATGAGCGCGATTGAAACCCTGCTGCGTCAGCCGGGTCCCCAGGCGATCGGGTGGGCGCTTCTCCAGTTCGTGTGGCAGGGCGCCGTCATCGGCCTGTTGACCGCTATCGTGCTTGCCGCGCTCCGCCGCAGCGCTGCCGACGTTCGTTACGTCGTCTCCGCCATCTCCCTCTCGCTGATGTTGACGATGCCGGTGGTGACGGCGATCCAGGCGTGGCCGTCCGTGTCGCCGCCGGCAGAGCCATCGCAGGCAGAAGCAGCTGCCCCCACGGCGCAGAGTTCGTACACCGCAGCCGCGACAGTTCCCTCGGTGGAGCCCTTGCCGGACTGTGCGACCGAGTCCTGTATGACGATCGGCGGGAGTGCGGCGAACGTTCTTCTCGGCCGCCCGCGCGTCGAGCCCTGGTTGCCCGTACTGCTGCTGGTGTGGATGGCCGGTGTGCTGCTGTTGACGCTTCGGCTGGTGAGCGGCTGGTGGTGGGTGCAGCGTATGAAAACCCACGGCGCCGCGACCGCCCGCGACAGCTGGCAGCAGATGGCCGTGCGCCTGTCGCGCCGCCTGCACATTCGCCGCGGCGTCCGGCTGCTCGAGTCCACGGTCGTGGACGTGCCGACGGTGATTGGGTGGTTGCGGCCCGTCATCCTGCTTCCGGCGAGTGCGCTGGCGGCGGCATGACTATCTCGTCAACCTTTTGCAGACACTCATCGAGACGCTGCTCTTCTACCACCCCGCCGTCTGGTGGCTGTCGCGCCAGATCCGGATCGAGCGTGAGAACTGCTGCGACGATCTGGCGGTGAGCCTCTGTGGCGACCCGTACACCTATGCCCGCGCGCTCGCGGACCTCGAAGAGTTGCGCGGACCTGGCGGCCTGGTGATTGCGGCAAACGGTGGATCGCTCCTGATGCGGGTGCGGCGCCTGCTCCGTGCTCCATCGCATGCGGGCCGTGGACCCGGGTGGCTCGCGGGGATGGTAGCCGTACTCCTGATGGCAGGCATCGTCGCCGGTGCAGTCGGCCGGGATCTCATTACGGACGGGCAGTCAGGGGCTGTCACAGCGGGCCCGGCGCCCCAGACCGCCCCGGCGACGGAGGGCACGGTGACGCTTCCCATGCTCGCTGGCACGGCCCTGGCGGCCGCGGAGGCGGAGCTCGCCGACCTGAATCTGTCGGAGTTGGCGCTGGCGCACCTCGCGCTCGCTACCTCCGATCTCCTGGAGTTCGCGTTCGCGCACGCGGATCTCGTCACCTCGGATCTTCTCGAGCTGTCGCTCTCTCACGCAGATCTCGCGATGCTCGACGCGACACAGCTCTTCCCGTTGCCGCCGTGGCCACCGACACCGCCTGACCCACCGTCGGCTCCCGAGCCGCCGGATCTTGCCGTTCCGTCCGTGCCCTTTCTGCCCTCACTGCCGTCACCGCCTTCTGTGCCGTCTGTGCCGTCACTCGCATCGCAGCCATCGCTCCCGTCGTTGCCATCGACGCCTTCGTCGCCGGCAATGCCCTCGCTGCCGTCGCTTCCATCACAGTCGTCGCTGCCATCACAGCCGTCACTGCCATCGCTGCCGTCGCCGCCATCACAGCCGTCCGTCTCCATCGACGGAAGCCTGTCGTTTTCCAGTAAGGACCAGAGCCACGGCAATTTCACTTGGTCGAACGGAACCACGAAGCTTCAGGTCAATTACAGCGGCGACATCGAGTTCTCGGACGACGACACCGACGTCATCAAGCTGTCACCCGGAGGGTGGCTGAAGATCAAGGACGGTGGATGGTTCGGCGGCAGGACGGTGGAGTTCCGCGCTGACGAATCCGGCAGTATCCAACGCCGTTTCTGGGTCGGCGCTTCAGAGAAGCCATTCGAACCGGAGGGCCGGCAGTGGCTGGCGCAGGCGCTGCCGAAGTTCATCCGCCAGACGGGCATCGGCGCGCCCCGCCGCGTCGCGCGCATCCTGAAGGCGAAGGGTCCGTCCGGCGTCCTCGCGGAGATCTCCTTGATCGAAGGCAGCTGGGCCAAGCGGATCTACTTCGGCGAGCTCTTCAAGACTGGCACGCTCGACGCAGGGACCGTACGCACGGCGCTTGCACAGGCCGGAAAAGAAGTCGACTCGGACTTCGAGCTGGCGTCTCTGCTGGTCAGCGCTCAGGGGCTGTTGACCGACGATCGGACTCGGAAGGCGTACTTCGAGGCTGCGCGCGGCATCGATTCGGATTTCGAGATGCGACGCGTATTTTCCTCGGCACTGAAGCAGGGTGCGGTCAGCCCCACACTCCTCGGCACGTTGCTCGATGCCAGCACAGCGATCGAGTCGGACTTCGAGCAAGCGTCGCTCCTCGTCCAGGTCGCGAAACTGCAGCCGCTCGACGCCACTGCACGTGCGCCGTTCTTCAGAGCGCTCGGGACGGTAGACAGCGACTTCGAGCATCGCCGGGTGCTCACGGCTCTGGCGCAGCAGGCCGACGTCTCACCTGAAGTCGTTGCCGCCATGCTGGAATCCGCGACAGCCATCGATTCGGATTTCGAGGCGGCCTCTATGCTGACGCAGATTGCAAAGGCCCACGCGCTGGACAGCGCGCTGCGTCCTGCGTTCTTCCGCGCGGTGGAGAACGTGGAATCACCATTCGAGCGCGGCCGCATCCTTCAATCCATCGTCAAGCAGCCCGAGGTCCCGGCCGAGACGATTCTGGCAGTGCTTCGCGCGGCGAGCGCAATGCGCGGGAGCTTCGAGACCTCACAGGTGCTCCTCGCGGTCGCCGCCCGTCACCCGTTGACCGGCCCTGCGCGCGACGCGTATATCGACGCCGCCGAGAGGCTGGGAAGCTTCGAGCAGGGGCAGGTGCTGACGGCGTTGGTGAAGAACGAGCGCCTCAAGTAAAGGGACAAGGGAGTCCCTTTTCCCTTTTTAAAGTGTCGGATTCTGCGTGTGCCATTTCGTCGCCCGCTCGAATGCGAGCGCGGTCCGTAGCACAGTGGCTTCGTCGTACAGCCGCCCGGTGATCATCAGCTCCACCGGCGCGTTGTTGTAGAACCCCGCCTTGAGCGCGACAGCCGGGTGTCCGGTCAGGTTTGTCATCCCCAGGCTTGCGCTTCCCGTCGGCGACAGAAAGACGTCGTACTGAGACATCAGGGTTTCCATCTCCCGCACGAGCAGCGTTCGGGCGCGCTGCGCGCGGATGTATTCGACGGCCGGCACGAAGCGGCCCGTGCGGAACGAATTGGGCCAGTTGCCGAGCGAGGGGTCGTTGATGTCCTTGCTGCGCGTCAGGTCGTCGAATGCCGCCGCAGCCTCCGTGTTCAACACGAAACCGATCGCACCGGCCATGTTCGACGCGGGCAGTTCGATCGGGTGCAGCGTGGCGCCCGCCTTGCGGTACACGTCCAGCGCCTCGTTCATGATCTTGAGCTGGGCTTCCCGCTGCTGCCGTTGCTCTTCGGGGCTCAGGGGAGGTGGCCCACCGCGGCCACGTCCCTCGCCGGCCGGAGCGCCGGCGCCTGCGGTCGCACCCGCAGCGCCTGGGCCAGCCGCCCCTTCGCCGCGTCCACCTGCGGCCGGGTCGGTCTTACGCGCTTCGAACTCGGTCTTTACGTATCCGATCCGCAGCTTGGAGAGCGGCACATCGGGATTCCACACGAACGGGGCGTCCACGACTGTGTCGTCGCGACCGTCAGGGCCGTAGATCGCATTGAACACCAGCACGCAGTCCTCGACCGACCGGCACATCGGACCGATCTTGTCCATCGTCCAACTGAGCGCCATGGCGCCGTGACGGCTGATGCGACCGTACGTAGGACGGAGCCCGGTGACGCCGTTGACGGCCGACGGCGAGATGATCGACCCGCGGGTCTCGGTTCCGATCGCGAAACCCAGCAACCCCGCGGCGGTCGCCGAGCCCGGCCCGGCTGACGATCCACTCGAGCCCCCGCGCCGGGGATCATCGGGGTTCCACGGGTTCTTCGTCTGCCCGCGGAACCAGCGATCGCCCTGCGCGAGCGCACCCATCGACAGTTTCGCGACGAGCACGGCACCGGCGTCACGAAGCCGCTCAACGACGGTCGCGTCGTAATCGAACGTCTGATTCTGAAAGGGTCCCGCTCCCCACGTCGTCGGAATCCCCTTGGTCGCGAACAGATCTTTCGCGCCCCAGGGGATGCCGTGGAGCGGGCCCTTGTACCGGCCCGCTCGAATCTCCCGGTCGGCCTGCGCCGCCTGCGCGAGTGCGAGGTCTTCAGTCAGCGTGACGACGTTGTTCAGCTTCGGTCCGTACTTCTTCAAACGATCCAGGTACATCCTCGTGAGCTCGGTCGCCGATACGTCGCGGCGCTGCACGAGCGGGGCGAGGGCGGTTACAGGAAGGAATGCGAGGTCGTCCAGTGAGGACGGCCGCGCCGCCGGAGGCTGGAGCGAAACCTCGATCTTCGCGCCAGGCGTGGCTCCGCCCTTCGGCTTCTTGCCGGGTAGATATGGACGGAATGTGAGGGCAGGCTCGGTGTCGAGCGGAATGTCGATCTTGCGCAGCTGCTCGTAGC
>JAIVJE010000344.1 GCA_020200195.1 Acidobacteriota bacterium
CGATCCCACCGATCGCCGGCGAAGCGTCGTGTACCTGGAAACCGCGCCGCGCGGCGCGTTCGAAGCGCGTGACGAGGTCCGCGCGCGCATCGATCAACGCAACGAAACCTTCGTCCCCCACGTCCTCGCCATCGTCGCGGGCACCACCGTGAACTTCCCCAACAACGACGAGACGTACCACAACGTGTTCTCGCTGTCGAAGTCCCGATCCTTCGATCTCGGGCGTTACGCCGCCGGGCGCTCGAAATCCGTGCGGTTCGACCGGCCGGGGATCGTGCGGGTCTTCTGCGACATCCACTCGCACATGAGCGCGTTCATCCTCGTCTTCGCACACCGCTTCTTCGCCGTCACGGACGATGACGGACGGTATCGCATCGAACACGTGCCTCCGGGCTCCTATACGGTCATCGCGTGGAACGAGGCGCTGCCGCCGGATGCGCGCCGCGTGGCCGTGCCCGACGCTGGTGGGGACGTAGAGCTCAACTTCCTCATGTCTCGCCGATGAGCCTCTTTTCGTCGCTGACCAACCGGATTTTTTTCGGCAGCGCGCTGCTCGCCGTGGTCTCGATCGGGATCGCCATCTACAACGTCAACGTCGCGGTGACGGCGCAGGCGGAAGCGGAGCTGCGGCGGGGACTGAACGAGGCAGCCACGGTCATCGAAGAATATCGCCGCGTCCTGTTCGAGCACTTCACCCGGGAGGCCAGGCTCATCGCCGATCTTCCCCGCCTGAAAGCGACGGTCGATCTCAACGATCCGCCGACGATGGAGTCGGTCGCGGAGGCGTATCGGGAGCAGCTGGGCGCCGACCTGTTTCTGGTCACGGGCCGCAACGGGCAGGTGCTCGCGGCCATCTCCGGAGGCGGCGTGCCGTCAGACGAGGCCTTGCCCGGAATCCGAAGCGCGGCGGTCGGGCACGAGGCGACCACGTTCTGGCCGCACCCTGGAGGGATTCTGCAGGTCGTCTCGGTGCCGATCTGGATCAACCCGGAAGAACCGGAGATCATGGGCACGCTCAACGTCGGCTTCAGCCTGAACGACCGTGCCGCCGCAAGGTTTCGCGCGCTGACCGACAGCGAAATCGCGTTCGGTGTGAACGGCGCGATTCAGGCGTCCACGCTGTCCCCGACGGTCTGGCCGACACTGGCGCCGCTTCTCGCCCGCGAAGGGCTCTCCCCGAGCCTCACCATCGACGGCAGCGAGTACATCGTCATGACGCGCGCGCTGTCGGGGGCTCAGACAGCACTGGGCCCGGCAGTGCCCGCCGCCCAGACAGGGCAGCCGGTGGCGATGGCGGTCATCCTGCGATCGCGCACGGAGCGGCTCCGCTTCCTCAACACGCTGCACACCTCCCTGCTGTTCACGGCGTTCGTCGCGGTGCTGGCGGCGACGTTACTGAGCTACGGCATCGCGCGCACGGTGACGCGTCCGCTCGGGGCCATCACGGCGACCATGCGGGAGACCGCTGTGACGGGCGACCTGACGCGCCGGATTGCGCTTCCGGCAGGCGCACGGTGGGAAGACGAGGACGCACGACTCGTGGCGACGACGTTCAATGCGATGACGGAATCGATCGCGCGCTTTCAGCGGGAAGCGGCGCAGCGCGAGCGGCTCTCGTCTCTCGGCCGATTGTCGACGGTCGTCGCGCACGAGATCCGCAACCCGCTGATGATCATCAAGACGGCGCTACGCGCGCTGCGGAGCGACGACGTCTCGGCAGCGCAGGTGCGAACCGCGGTTGCGGACATTGACGAAGAAGTGGCGCGGCTGAACCGGATCGTCACCGAAGTGCTGGACTTCGCACGTCCGATCCATTTCGACCTGGTGCCGGTCGACGTGAACGCGCTGTGTGAGGACGCGGCGCGTGCGAGCACTGCCGAACCGGCCGACGTCCGGATTACGTTGCGGCTGGACCGATCGCTGCCCGAAATCGTCACCGATCCGGAGCGCCTCCGGCTCACCCTCGTCAATATTCTGACCAACGCGCGGCATTCTGTGGCCGGACGCGAGGCGACGGCGCTCGAGCCGAACCGAATCGTGCTCGAGACGTCGCGGTGGGCTGACGGACGCGTGCAGATCGAGGTGCGGGACCGCGGCGCGGGCATCGCGGCGGAGGATTTGCCACGAGTCTTCGATCCATACTTCACAACCCGACGGACCGGTACGGGCCTCGGGCTGGCCATTTCGCGGAACATCATCGAAGGACTGGGAGGAACCATCACGGTACATAGTCGCCCGGGACAAGGGACTCAGGTGCGGATTGAGTTGCCGACCGGCGAGGCGCGGGCATCATGACCACGACCGGAACCGTCCTCATCGTGGACGACGAGGCCAAGATCTTGAACGCCCTCGCGCAGGCGCTGCGTGTGGACGGGCACGAGGTGGTCGCCACCGGCAGCCCGCGTGGGGCGCAACGGCTGCTCGCGCAGCGGATGTTCGACGTCCTCGTGGTCGACAACCTGATGCCGGACCTCACGGGGCTCGACCTGATTCGGGAGCTGTCGAGCGCCACGGCACCCCCAGACCGGCCCCAGATCGTCATGATGACCGCGCACGCGACCGTTGAAAGTGCCATCGAGGCGATGAAGCTGGGCGCCTTCGACTACCTGCAGAAGCCGTTCGAAATCGATGAGCTGCTCGTCACCGTGAACCGGGCGCTCGATCTCCAGCGTCTGCGCACCGAACACCGGTACCTCATCAGCGAGCGTGACGCGGAATTCAATCATTACGGCCTGGTCGGGCGCAGCCGCCGGATGCAGGAGGTCATCCGCACCGCGGAAGTGGTCGCGCGGTCGAAGAGCACCGTGCTCATCACCGGGGAAACCGGCACCGGCAAGGAAATGGTCGCGCGCGTGATTCACTATCACAGCGCGCAGCGCGAGATGCCGCTCATCAAGGTCAATTGTGCGGCGATCCCCGAGACGCTCCTCGAGTCCGAGCTGTTCGGGCACGTTCGCGGCGCGTTCACCGGCGCAACAGGCGCCAAGAAAGGTAAGTTCGCGCTGGCTGACGGCGGGACGATATTCCTCGACGAGATCGGCACCATGAGCCCGGCGCTGCAGGCGAAGCTGCTGCGCGTCCTGCAGGAACGCGAGTTCGAGCCGCTCGGCTCCGAGCGCACGCAGAAGGTGGACGTGCGCGTGATCGCCGCGACCAATCGCGACCTGCGCCAGATGGTTTCGGACGGTCGGTTTCAGGAGGATTTGTACTATCGCCTCGACGTCATTCCGGTCCACATTCCCGCACTCCGTGAACGGCCGGAGGACATTCCAGTGCTCGTCGAGCACTTCATCGCAAAACATGCGCAGCGCGCCGGCAAACGGATCGATGGTCTCGAGGCTGGCGTCCTCGAGACGCTTCAGGCCTCTGACTGGCCGGGCAACGTCCGCGAACTGGAGAACACGGTCGAGCGCGCGGTCGTGTTGTCGCCGACCGCGACGATTCCGGCGGACGTGATCCGCATCCTCGGTGCGAGCGCCTCGCCGCCCGCGGGCCTGCCGTCGTTGAGCCTCCGCCAGAATCTCGACTGGGCGGAACGAGAAACCGTCCGCCGGGCCCTGGAGAGCGCGGGTGGCGTGAAAAAAGATGCCGCGGAGGTCATGGGCATCAGCCAGCGCGCGTTGAGCTACTACCTGGCCAAGCACCGCGTCGAGTAGCCCGGACTTACGTCGTCAGTAATCCCCTTTCAACCGGGGTAAAGGCTCACTCGTAAATACGAGACAATGCTGCACTTTACCGGGCAGTGGCGCGGTACCTCCTTTGCCTTCCCCCTCATAGCAATTCAGCGGAGGCCCCATGACAATATGGCTTCGTACGGCGGCTTGTGTCGCGATTTTTGCGGGTGTGTGCCTGGCCTGCGGTGGTGGAGGCGGCGGGGGCGGTACACCCGTGGCACCGACGCCGTCCACGGGAATTGGAGCGACGATTACGATCAGGGCCGACGGTTCGGTCGATCCCAAAGACGTCCGAATCGAGGTCGGACAGACGGTGCGCTTCGTGAATCAGGACACGCGCGCTCACGAGATGATGTCGAACCCACACACGGTGCACACCGAGTGCCCCGCGACGAACGAGGTCGGGGTAGTGAGCCCCGGCCAGAGCAAAACGACCGGGGTATTCCCGCGCGTATCGAGCTGCGGATTCCACGACCACATGAACGCCGAGGCGACGCGGCTCCATGGATCGATTCGCGTGGGAACAGACGACTCGCCCACCGGGCCTGTCTACATCAGACATTGACGCGGGAGAGCGAGTGACGCCAGGATCGATCGTGGCCATGATGACGCGCATGACGGGCGTGTGTGTATGCCTGCTCTTCATGCACGGGTATGCGTGGGCGCAGACGGTGGCCCCGCCTGCGGAGCGGTCCGACCCGGACATTCCGGTTGACGCGCTCCAACCGGACTTCAACCTTGCCGCCCTGCCCACGACGCTGCGGATGCCGGTCGGCAAGTGGGCATTCCGCGTGACCCACCGCTTCACGCGGCGACTCGGCCAGGGGGACTTCGGCGATCTGGTGTCGGATGCCTTCGGGTTCGACTCCAGCGCGCAGATTGGCCTCGAACTGCGTTATGGGCTCCTGCGTGGAACGCAGATTGGCGTGCACCGGACAAGCGATCGCACGACTCAGCTGTTCGCGCACCACAACTTCCTGAACGAGCGCGACGGACGTCCGCTCGGGCTCGACGTCATCGGCACCTTCGAGGGGGACAACAACCTGCGGGACGAGCATCGCGGCGCCTTCGGCCTGGTCGCGTCCAAGAACCTGGCGCGGCGGGCCGCGGTCTACGTCGAACCCTTGTGGGTAACGAACACGAACCCGTTCGGCAATGGGGACGACTACACGGTCCTCCTCGGACTTGGAGCCCGCGTGCGAGTCCGGCCGGCGACCTACCTGGTGGCGGAAGTATCGCCGCGCCTTACCGGCTACGATCCCGATGTGAATCAGATGAGCTTCGGGCTCGAGGGGCGCGCCGGCGGGCACCTCTTTCAACTCAATGTCTCGAACGGGTTCGGGACGACGTTGGGGCAGCTGGCGCGCGGCGGCCTGAGCTACGACGACTGGTACATCGGCTTCAACATCGCGCGGAAATTCTTCTGATGGCTCGTGGTCCCTTCAACGCATCGCGGTTTCGATAGTTGGACACAGCCTCCGGGAATCGCCACAATCGGTCATGCCGATCCTCGTGGTGCTCTTGTGTCTGCTCCTTGCGTCGTGCGGCGGGGGCGGCTCGTCGACATCACCGACACCGACTTCTCCCAACACATTCAGGATCTCCTCTAACGGCACGATCAGCCCCAGGGAGATGAGTGTCGCACCGGGAACGCGTGTGCTGTTCGTCAACGACCACTCGCGGCGCCACGACATGTCGTCAGATCCCCATCCAGAACACACCGACTGCCCGGAGATCAACCAGGTCGGTGCGCTGAATACCGGCCAGAGGCGCGAGACGGGTAATCTCGTGACGGTCCGCACGTGTGGTTTCCATGACCACGAGGATCCGGACAACGCGTCGCTTCGGGGACGAATCGTTATTCGCTAGAAGAATCGGTTCATTCGGCTTTCAGCGCACTCACCGGACTGATTCGTAATGCGCGAGTAGCGGGCCCCCAGGCGGAGATTATTCCCACCACGAACATCGTCACGGCGACGGCGGCGAACACGGCCGGATCGTATGGCGACGCCTGATAGACAACACTGACGAGCAGCCCTCCGCCTAAGAACGCGAGCAGCCCACCCGCCGCGCTCCCAATCACAAGGAGCGCCGCGGTGCGCCGAAGGATCACCCGCAAGATGTCCCCCCCACCGGCGCCGATCGCCATGCGGATCCCGATTTCCCGTGCCCGCCGCGCGACGGAGTAGGACACGAGGCCGTACAACCCGGTCGCGGCCAGCGCGAGTGCCATCGCCCCAAAGGCACCCAACGCGAGCGCGGCCGCCCGGTTTGGAAACAGGGCAAACCCAAGCATCCGTCGGATGCTCCCGGCTCCGTAAACCGGAAGGCCAGGATCGAGTTGCGCAACGATCTGACCCATCTCCGCCGCAACGTCGTCGGCCGCCCGAGACGATCGCGCAATCATCGTCGTCGTGGAGTTGTATTCCTGCAGGATCGGTTTGAACACCACAGGGCGTGGATCTTCGACCAATGCCTGATAGCGGCCATCCTCGACCACGCCGATGACCTCGACGAGCGGACCCGCACGGTAGCGGAATCGGCGACCCAGCGGTTGGTCCGTGCGCAGGATCTGACGCGCGAAGACCTGGTTGATGATGGCGACGTGCGGGGAGCCGGACGCGTCGTGCGCGTCGAAGTCTCGACCGGTCAGCCGCCGAATACCGAGCGCTGCAAAGAACCCGGGAGAGACCTGGTAATAGATGGCGGCTGGCGCTTCCAATCCC
>JAIVJE010000288.1 GCA_020200195.1 Acidobacteriota bacterium
CCGATTTTCGCTGTTTATTGCGTCGCCGTTGCGCTGCCGAAGTTCGAGTTCGTGGGCACCAGCGCCTGGTTTTTTCTGCTCGTCAACGCGTTCAAGGTGCCGTTCAGTGTGGCGCTCGGGCTGATCCACGGCCAGACGCTGCTGCTCAACGTAGCCCTGCTTCCCGCGATCGTGATCGGCCTGCTCGGCGGCCGGGCGATCATCGGGCGGGTCCCGCAGCGGGTGTTCGACGTGCTCCTGCTCGCCTTTGCCGCGGCGGCCGCGCTGAGGCTGATTGGGGATTCCTAATCCTACTTTGTCAGATTGCACGATTCGTTAGGGTGGATCGTGTGCCGCGCATCGAGTGATCACTTTTGAGGTCATTGTACAAATTGTCGATTGTTGCTATGGTGCGCAGCAGTGCTCGACGAAAGTCCGGGACCGGTGCTGCACCGTTTGATGACCTGGCTCACGCCCTTCAAGGCGTGCTTCGGTCGTCGGGCGCAGGGCGTGTCGCTCGGGCATTACGTCAGCGGGCTGTTCAGCGACAGCCCGCGCAAGTCGATGCAGGCGATGCTGGCGCGGGTCACCGCACCGTCGTCGTATCAGACCTTCCAACACTTCGTGACCGATGCGCCGTGGTCGGCGACCCACATGTGGCGCGTGCTGCGCGCGCAGGTGCCCGAGCGCCGCGGCGTGTTGATTCTCGACGACACGGGGTTTCCCAAGAAGGGCGAGCACTCGGTCGGCGTGGCGCGGCAGTACAGCGGCACGCTCGGAAAGATCGGCAACTGTCAGGTGGCGGTCACCGCCGTCTTGTGGACGGGCGTGCGCGCGTGGCTCGTGGGTGCGGCGCTCTACGTGCCGGCCAGTTGGACCGACGATCCGACGCGGCGCCTCAAGGCCCGCATTCCCGCCGACGCCGTCTTTCAGGAGAAGTGGCGGCTCGCCCTGCAGTTGCTGCGGCAGGTCCGCGCGGCCGGTTTGGAGGTCACCGCGGTGGTTGGCGATGCAGGCTATGGAGACGTCACCACCCCGCGGCCGTCGCGGCCGCGCTGCCCGCTGCCGCGTGGCGGCCGATCACGTGGCAGCACGGCGCCAACCCGCCGCGGCGCGCGCTGTGTGCCGCCGTCCGCGTGACGCCCGCGCAGGACTGGGGGAAGCAGCGACGCGTCGCGCCGGAGATCTGGCTCGTGTGCGAGCGTCCCGACGACCAGGCCGACGAGAAGTATTTCTTCATTCATCTGCCGCGCCGCACCACCTTGGCCCAGCTCGTGGCGCTGGCGCATCAACGCTGGCCGATCGAACAGCAGTACCAGCAATTGAAAACCGAACTCGGCCTCGATCATTTCGAGGGCCGCACGTTTCCGGGCTGGCATCACCATGTCGTCCTCAGCGCTGTCGCCTACGCCTTTCTGCAACAGGAACGGATGCGGCGCGAGCCGGCGATCACCTTCGAAGCGATCCGGGCGATCGTGCAAGAAGTCTTCGTCGGATTGCTCTTCGCCGTCCGCCCGCGGTATGCCACGTGGCTGGACGAGGCGCGCCGACTGCTCCCCTTGCGTCTCTAACCACACTCAGCCGCCCCGCGCCGTCCTGTGTCCGTATCATCGACGTGGCCAGCCTCCCCGTGTGCGCGTCGGTGTGTCATCTCGACCCGCCATCCCCGACGTCGGTCCCCGCGACACCCCTTTGGCCGGTCCGCCCCCCCCGACGCGTCGCTCCGAGCTTGACGGCGTTCATCGCGATGGTCGGGAACCGTGCAATCTGACAAAGTAGGATTAGGAGTTGTGTCCGGATGAAGATTGCGGTCGTTGGAAGCGGATACGTTGGCCTGGTCGCCGGTGCGTGCCTGGCGGAGAACGGCAATGACGTCATCTGCATCGACAAGGATGCCGCCAAGATCCGGACGCTTCAGCGCGGCAAGATTCCGATCTACGAACCCGGTCTCGAGGAACTCGTCCGGCGCAACCGGATGGAAAAGCGGCTCACGTTTACGACGGATCTCGCCCGCGGCGCGAAGAGCTCGCAGATTGTCTTTATCGCCGTAGGGACGCCGACGGGGGAGGACGGGTCGGCGGATCTGCAACACGTCCTCGGCGTTGCGCGGGATGTCGGCCGCTCGATGAATGGCTACAAGGTGATCGTGAACAAGAGCACGGTTCCCGTTGGGACCGCCGCGAGGGTCCGCAGCACTATCGCGGCCGAGACGAAGCAGCCGTTCAGCGTCGTCAGCAACCCCGAATTCCTGAAGCAGGGGGCCGCGATAGACGACTTCATGAAGCCCGACCGTGTGGTCATCGGCGCAGACGACGCCCGCGCCGCCGAGCTGATGCAGGAGCTCTACGCGCCGTTCACGCGAACGGGCGCTCCGATCATGCTGATGGACTGCGCGAGCGCGGAGCTGTGCAAGTACGCGGCGAACGCGATGCTCGCGACCCGTATCT
>JAIVJE010000055.1 GCA_020200195.1 Acidobacteriota bacterium
CGGGATGGTCACCGATTACGATTGCTGGCGCGACGAAGCCGCCGTTGTCGAGGTGGCGCAGGTGATCGAGCAGATGACCGCTAACGGGACGATCGCACGGGCAATGGTAGAGCGCTTCATCGCTGCATTGCCCGCGCAGCGTACGCCCTCGCCGCTCGACACGGTGCTCGACCATGCGCTCATTACAGCGCCCGATGTGCGGGATCCGGCGATGCTGGCGCGGCTGAAGGCAATCATTGCGAGGGTACTGGATTAGGGAAGCAGGGCGAGCGGCACCTGCCTTCAACAGTTCTGCCGCGGATCGGCTGTTCTATCGCAAACTTTTTAGCCGGGCTCGCGACCAAGCTAACAACGACCCTTGATTATCATTCGGGGCCGAAGTGAATGGCACGGTCTTTGCTGGGAGGCTGTCGCCTCGCCGTCCGGTCGCCAACGGCAGCTATCATTCGCTTATGGACGAAATCCGCCCGACTGCTATCGGCCACTTCCAGTCGTACGACAATCTCAAGGAGCGTTGTTTGACCACGTGCCCCACCTCCGCCTGAGCGAGGTGCGACGCAGCCAGCTTATCGCGTTGAAGGGCGGGAAGGTGGCCGATGCCCAGCATCAGCTCCCCAATCTCTCCGTGCCATGCCCACGATTAGTTCCGAGAACGTGGATCGATTATCCATCGTGGAAACGAGAATCGCCGTGCCAGCTCAGTTTAAGACCTCTCGCGTATATGCCAAACTCAGTGATTTCTGTAGTGCTCACTTTGGCCGTGCGCCCCTTAGCAGCATTGGAAAAGCGTACACGAATAGGAAGCATGGGTGCTCTGAAGACAGCAAGGATGGACCTCTAGAGGCTGAGGATTGGCGAGTTAGAGGCATCTTGAATTCCACGCGCTGAAGCGTACGGCCGCTTGCGCGCTAACGAAGCTGTTGAGGCCTCTTTCCAGGCGGTTCGCTCGACTCAAGCAAAGCCGTTCGTGGTACTTCGAGCGCTGCGGCGAGTTTCGCAAGTGTGTCGATGCTAACGCTGTATTGCTCTCGCTCGAGCGCGCTGACGTAAGTTCGATCAATCCCGGCCGCGTCAGCAAGGCCTTCCTGAGACAAACCCCTCTCCGTGCGCAGCCGGCGCAGGTTGGAGGCGAACACTCGACGGATTTCCATGCGAGCATGGAAAGCTAGTTGAGGAGTTTTCCTCCACGGAGTATACTCGACAAGAGCGGAGTTGGAGGCATTCATGCCGCAAGCATTGAGGAAGCGGCAGGTAGCGCAGTCTGGAGTAATTCAGACGGAGCGCCTCACCCTTCGCCACTGGCGTCGCGGCGATGCAGCCTCTTTGAACCGCGCCTGCAACACGCCTCAGGTGATGCGTTGGCTCGGCGGTGTTCAATCTCGAGCTGAGGTTCGTGAGGACGTCAGTTATTTCCAAGCCTGCCAGAAAGAGGACGGGCACACATTCTGGGTGATGGAACGACGTTCTGATCAGGAGTTCCTGGGTTTCTGCGGCTTCGTGCTGACCCCTGACCAAGACTGCCCGGTGCGTGGTGAGCTCGAGATCGGCTGGCGCGTGCGGGCTGATGAGTGGCGCAACGGCTATGCCGAAGAGGCGGCCCGGGCCTGTGTTGCGTGGTCGGCGAAACACCGACCTGCGGCGCGTGTGGTGTCTCGAACAGCTCAGTCGAACTGGCCAAGCCGAAGGCTAATGGAAAAGCTGGGAATGCGCCGGCAAACCAGTCTCGACTATGACCCAGATGATGGCTCAGAACGCTTGCTTGTCTACACCATCAGCCGCGACCAGGCCACGCTCCTCCAGCGGGTCGCATGAGGCTGCCGTCTCACCAAGGCGGAGATGCTGGGACTTGGCGCTCCCTGTCGCAAATGGAGCGAGTCTCCTATCAACAGGACACCCTGTCATGGCTGTCAGCGCGCACGGCTCATGCAGCGTTGCGAACCGTTCGATGCGGTCACTTGGAGCAAATCGCTGCGCGCCCATGGCAACCAGCTCGACAAGCCCTGATGTCTCATCTTGGAGGCCGCGACGCGGCAATTTGCTTCGATCAGCTGCCACACGCCTGGGCGGAGCTCCTCGAACCTCAAATCACCAAAGCTTTTGCGCATTTCCTGAGCGCTGGCGGCAATGCTCAACGCGCTGCCCGCATCCTTGCCTTTCTGAAGGCGACCGTCGGCCCTGCCCTTCTGCCGGCGCTCCAACAAATGTCGGTGAAGGATATCCGCAGTGCGGCCTCGCAAGCGGAAGCGACGTCTGGCGATCGCCGACGTATCGATCTCATCGCATGGCTGGAGCGACGTGATGGTCAGCGCCTTGGCGCCGTAATCGAAGCAAAGGTGGGCCATCATATAACCGAGGGCCAGCTTCGCTCGTATGAAGGCCCGGCACGGCAAGATCCTTATAGGCTGGAGCCCAAGCATACCGCCTTTCTGGTTGTGGCCCCTGCCCTGACCAGGCCGCTTGCCAGACAGCTGCGCGGCCACCCCAATTGGCTGTTCCTGCCGTGGCGCGTGCTCATCATGCGCCTGGACAGCGAAATGACCGCAGCCGGCTGCGACGATGATGACTTTGTCCGCTTCCGCCGCACACTATGGAACCACGCAGCATGACCCCAAATGCCTCCCTGGAGCTGCCTGACAGCGTGTTCCAGTATCTCACTCAGCCGACAATCCGCGCCGGCGTTGAGTCGGTGTTGGACTTCGGGGCGAAGAAGCTGCCGCCTGGTCTTCAGTGGGATGAGCTAAGCCAATTCTACCACGCCAGCCTGGCTGGAAGCAGCGTGCAAACGGATTGGGCAATCACGCTCGACCAACTGTGGCGAGCAGTTTGGCCGTCGTCGGTTCCCGGCTGGGTGCCGCTCAGCTTGGATGAGCAGAACCTGCGCGACTATGACGCGCCTGTCAGCCTGGAAAAATGCTGGACGGAGGAATGGTTTGGCCGCTGCTTCACTCGGCCGAGGCCCACTACTTCCGCGAAGACGCGGCGTCAGCCCGCGGACGACGTGTTGTGCTTGAGCGTTTCGCTTCGGCATGAAGGAGTTGCGGCGGGCGTTTCACTGGATTCGGCGCTGGGTTCAAGTGGGCCTGACGATGACGGCTTTCACTTCGACAGCGAGTACGAAAGCTGGTGGACGCCAGAGTTCAAGATCGCCAGTCCGCACATCGATCTGTCGCCGCTCAAGATTGCCGCGGCTGCTGCGCTGAAATGGGTAGCCCGGCAGACCCCGTAGCGTCTGATGCGCCAATCGAGCACTATTCGCGCGCACCCTCCAATGCGCCTCGGCCAATGCGATGCGGTATCAGCCTCCTCGCCTCGCTTTCCGCGGACCGACACTAATTTTCAGCGTCGAAATCATGGAGGATACGATGCTGACAGATCGCGAGCGAGCGCGCCGCCAACGGGTGGATGTTTGCAGCTCATGCGGCTGGGGAAGGGTCTTGGGTGAGCGGCGGTGGGAGTGCGTAAACCCTCACTGTCTGCGGCCACGCAAGCGGGACCTGTGGAACTTCGAACACGCGTAAGTGTCGAGTCCGAACGTGAGAGTGCACAGGCGAACGCTGTCGGTCAGTGATGAACAAAACAGCCAAATGTCACATTGGCAGTTGGGACGGGCCGGGATGCGTCAAGCGCGGCGTGCGGCGTGGAGGGGTGTTCAGGTTAAAACCCAACGTCCGCTTTCGGGTCGTTAGCCGACATTCGCGCCGGATTGAGACGGAATGTCTGCTTTGGGTGGAAAGCAGACGTTGAGGGATTGAGCTATTCAGACTGGAACGGCTCTGCGTCGCTCCGCGCAGCCACAATCCGATTCCAGATTGCATCCGATGTTTGGAATTGCCGGGCGCCCGCCAGAAGTGAGCGAAGACGATGGCTCTGCCGAGCCGCTTCCTCGATCCACTCGATCCACTCTTCGCCGTGGACGGAGATAAAATCCTCTAAAGGACCCGCCGCCAACAGGTCGAATGTTCGTTGCTCGCTGTCCTCTGCGACTATGAAACGGATTAAGTCCCACGCTGTTAGGGGCGAGTGGCGGACGAGTTCACAAACCACGCCGAAGGGATTGAAGAGTCCGGGGTCATCGTTCCGTGTCTCCTCGGCAGCTGAGAAAAACGCTATCCAATCCTCGGCGATGCGCGAGAGGTAGGGTTCGACCAAATCTTCTTTCCGCATCAACCCAAGCTACACACACTCCCAATGTCCGCAATGGGTCGAGAGCAGACATTCGTGCCACGACGGACGGAGTTCCGCAAATCGTCTGACGCCCACATTCACCCCGCTTGACCGGTGCTCAGCCCGAAGATTGCAATCGACGACCGATACTTCATTGCGTCCAGCTCGCCAAAGATCGCCTCCAGGCTCTTGCCCGTGTTCAGATGCGCCAGCACTGCTGCGACACACTCTCGCAGCCGCGACCCGAGCAGCGGGTGCGCTAAATAGGCAGCCGCTTCCTCCTCACCGGACAAGCCATACAATTTCGCAGTCGAACTGCGGCCCAGGTCACGAGCCTGGGGGAAGATGAACCACATCCAATGGCTTCGCTTCTTACCCGCGCGTAGTTCGCTCAGCGCCTGCTCATAGACGCCGTTCGCTTGCGCTTGGATAAAGCGCTGCAGATCGAAGGGGTCGCCAGTCATAAGTGAACTCCGCCTTCGTTGCTCCTGCGACTTTGCTGTGACGGCACCGGTTGTCCGACGTGTTCCCGTGGGTGCTTTCGCCACGCATGCCGAAAGTCAGTGAAAGTCGAGAGCGGACGTAAGCCAGCCCATGGTCAACGAGCATGCCCGGAACTTCAGCGCTCGTGACCTCGAATGTCTGCAATGGGTGGAAAGCAGACATTGCGCGTTGTCAGCCAAAGATGCTGGAGGTGGAAGAATGATGGTAACAGAACCCACCAAACGTCCCGCCGCGTGGTTGATCCTGATCCTCGGCGTTTAGCGCGTGATAATTTTCACTTTCTGACCAGGTGTGAGCGGCGAGGATTGCGTGAGGCCATTCAGTATCAAGAACCGTTCGAGCTTCCTGTCGTCGTAGGCCATGCGCTGCGACATTGATGTGGAGGTTTCCCCTGCTTTTGCCGTTACGATTCGAACGAAGCGCGGCTTGATCGCTGCCGCTTGCGCAGACGTGATCGTTCGAAAGGATTGAACCATCGTCGACATGGCGCCAAGCCCCTGCCCTGCGGGGCTCAGAGCAACGAAATGATATGCTTGGGTACGTGAAGGCGCGTAGGCGAACACGGTGACGTCCACCGGTGTGGAACCGCTGCTTGCGCGAACCTGCGTGTAGGCGGCTGGAATGCCATTGATGGTGGTCTCCTGAACAGCCGCCTGCGGCGAGCCACCGCCGTCGCCCGCGAGGCTTGCTAGTACCGAGCCCACGTAGTCACGGAGGTTACCAGCATAACCGGCCATGCTGAACTGCGCTTTTGCGTTTGGTCCGGTGATGGAGACGGCGGTGGCGCCATTTTCCATGGTGAACCCCTGCGGGATCGTGAACGCTATCCGGAGGACGGGATGAAGAAAGGTGGAGCCTTCGATCACGCCTTGCCGAGGGTCGTCGCCGTACAGCATGCCGTCAAGAGCGCTGAGGACCGCATCACGGTTGCGAAGGCCGCTCGTGACGCGGGTTGCGGCCGCTTGTGCGGCGGCACGCTGCACACGGGCCTGGGGATCCGGATGCGTGCTTGCCCAAGCCGGCAGACTACGCGCGTCTCCGCTGGAGCCCTGCTCGAACCGCTCCTGTGCTGCCAGGCTAGCGAGCACTCTGGAGAGTGCGCTTGGATCATAGCCGGCACGTGTCAGGTACTGAACGGCGAGGTCATCGGCTTCGGTTTCCTGCGCTCTTGAGAACTTCAGCGTGGCTAACTGAGTGCCGGTGCCAATGCCTTGGCTGAGCAACTGACCCACGCCCCCGCTTCCCGCCACGGCGCCGACCAGCACTTGGCCCAGTAAGCCCGCGATCGCATTACGCTTAGCCACCTTCTCCCGACGGGCACTATGGCGTGCCGCAACGTGGCCGATCTCGTGACCGAGAACTCCAGCCAGTTCGGCCTCATCGTTCATCAGGGCCATCAGTTCGCGGGTGACGTAAACGTAGCCGCCCGGAATGGCGAAGGCATTGTTCACGGGGCTGTTCAGCAGCGTAACCGTGTACATCGATGGATCAGCGCCGAGGCCGGTCTGCACTGCGACGCGCCGGCCCACGCGAAGAGCGTAAGCTGCTTGAGGGCCGCTGTAAGCGCCGCCGTACTCGGTGACGAGCCCTGGGTTTGCCTCTGCACCTTTTTGCCGTTCCGCAGCGGAGATCGGCGCCGCGGGGCGAAGGCCCGCATACTGAGCAGTTGAGGGGGTGGCCGAGAAGATCAGAGCGGCGGG
>JAIVJE010000345.1 GCA_020200195.1 Acidobacteriota bacterium
CACACCGCGTTTTCCACAGCTACCACAGGCCCTCATCACTCATGTGTTTTGTCAACGATGTGTTGACGGCATCGGTCCGTTAGCTTTCGTAAACGATGTGTTGAAGGCAGTCACCTAGCTCCTTCTCAGTCCGCCATGACCGGCTCGAACGTCCAGAGCGCGAGCGTGATGAACGCGACGTCGAAGCAGACGAGCATCGACAACCACGCGCGCGCCATCGGCAGGTCGGCTTCGGCCTGCAGCAGCGCGGCGGTCCCGCGGACGCCGGCGATGATAACTGGCACGGTCATCGGATAGAGGATCACCGGCAGCAGGACGTCCCGGCTGCGCGTTCGAACGAGCATCGCCGCAAACAGCGTCCCCACGGCCGCGAACCCAATCGTGCCGGTTGCGAGCAGCCCGGCCATGAGCAGCGGATGTACGAACAGCGGCGCCTGGAACATCAGCGCGACCAGCGGTACGATCAGCGCCTCAACCGCCGCAAGCAGGAGCAGGACGCCCGCGAGCTTTCCGACATACAATGCGGGCCGCTCGACCGGAGCCATCATCAGCGCCCGCAGCGTATCTCCCTGCCGCTCGCGCTCGAACGCGCGTCCCAGGGCCAGCGTTCCGGAGAACGCGATTGCGATCCACAGAATACCGGCCGCGGCGTCCTCGATCGGCCGGCCGTCCTTGACGAATCCGAACGCGAAGACGAGCACGCACGACAGCGCGAAGAAGACGGTGGTCAGCAGGATTTCGCGGCTGCGCAGCTCGATCACCAGATCCTTGCGCGTGACCATCCAGACGGTGCGGAAGAATGCTGTCATGCGCTGACGGAGGCGTGACGGTACCGGTCCCGCAGCGAGCCGGTGCTCTGGCCGAGCATCGTCAACCGGCCGGCTTGCAGTATCACCGCACGATCGATGACGCTCTCGACTGCCTCGAGGTCGTGGGTCGCGACCACCACGATCGCCCCAGCGGCGCGCAGACTCTCCAGGCGGGTTCGAAGCGCACAGGCGGCCGTATCGTCGAGCCCGGTGGAGGGCTCGTCCAGCAGAACGAGCCGCGGGTCGTGCAGCAGCGCCCGCTCGATCGCCAGGCGCTGGCGCATTCCACGCGAGAAACTGCCCACCGGTTCGTCGCGGCGCTCGCCGACGCCCGCCCGGTCGATCGCCGCGTCCACCCGGCGGTCCACGGAGGTCAGCCCGTACAGCCGCGCAAAAAACGTCAGATTCTCGGCGGCGGAAAGCTCTGTGTACAGATAGAGATCGTGGCCGAGCAGCCCGATGCGGCTGCGCAGCGCAGCCCCTGAATGTCGGGCGGTGTCCTGGCCGTAGTGAATCGACCCGGACGTTGGAGCGATGAGCGTCGCGGCGAGTGCCAGCAGCGTGGATTTGCCGGCGCCGTTCGGTCCGAGCAGAGCGACTATTTCGCCTGACGAAACCTTCATCGTCACGCGGTGCAGCGCGCGACGGCGGCCGAAGGTGCGGGACACATCGGTGAACGTGATCGACGTGAAGTCCATCACGCGACCCTAGGCCGCGGTTTCCGCGTCCAGTTCCGCGTATACCCCTTCGAGCGCGGCGATGAGATCGCGACGCCTGGCGGCGTACCGTCCCTGTTCGATCGCCCCGCCCCGGTACTGGACCTCGAGTGCCGTCAGCTCGTCGAACAGGCGATCGCGCCGGGCCTGCAGCGCCTGCCGGCGACTTTGTCCTCTGGCGGAGGGACGTCCGGTCCGGATGCTCGTCCACGCCCCGCCCGCAAGGACGAGACCAGCCAGCAAGAGCGCGAGGTTCCGAGGCCACGCCGGATGGTGCGGCAAGTGCGAGAAATGAAACGTGACGACCTCGCCAGCTTTCACCGCTGGGCCCTGACCGACGATATAGATCTGGCCGTCGGCGGTCATGTCGCGGTGCTGCGCCATCTGTGGGGACGCGAGATGCATGTCGCCGACTTTCTGCGCCATCACCGCGAGCTGGGTCAGCGCGACCGGCAGACGCTGCTGAATCGTGAGCTCGCCACCTGAGTACGGGACGCCGTAAGCGAACTGTACCAGCGTCGTCCCGGGTGCAAACGGCCCCGCGACCGACACGCGGACACCCGCCGCCGTCGTCTGAGGCGACGATCCTTGGAGCACTGTGACGCCACGAGCGGTATCCGGCAATTCGAACACGACGGGCGACGGAGGCTGCACTGGCGTCCGGGCGGTGTTGACGATCTGCAGGATATTGAACACCGACAAGGCGTCGTCTCCGAGCTCGAAGACGAACCGGGACTGCTCCCCGAGGACGACGATGCCCGATTGCGCTGGAGCCTGGGCGAGCTTGCGATCTTCCGCCCCGCGCGCCTCAGTGTCCGGATCCGTCGCGACGAGCATCACGCGAAGACCGCCGGAGGCGGGAACGTCGAACTCTCGCGATTCCAGGGGCTCGCCGGCAACGGTTGCGCGCGCCTGGACGCGGGTCCCCGGCTGCAGACCGGGAAACGCGGCTCGTCCTGCCGCGTCGGTCTTCACGGTACGCGCCACGCCACCGACGATGAGATCCACTGGCTGGTCGGCAATGTTGTGGGACATTTGTCCCCGGATGACGCGCACCGTCACCGTTCCGACGGGGACATCCCCCACCGGCAGCGGGATGCCGGCGATCGCTTTGGGATCGGGCATGTTCTGCGCGTCTGTGCGTGAGAATGCCAGCAGCAAGACCAGGACGCATGCGAACATGGATCTCATCGCGCAGCCTCGGCCACACGTGTTCCACAGCGCTTGCAGAAGGACGCGTCGGCGTCATTGTGGATGCCGCAGACACGGCAGGCCTGGTCATGGTCCGGCTGAAGCCGGACGCTACGCCCGTCACGTGCACCGTCCCCATCCGTCGTAGTGTCCGGCTTCAGCCGGACCTGCTCAAGCCGGACGCTCCGGGCGTCCCCCTCAGTCGTAGTGTCCGGCTTCAGCCGGACCTGCGAAAGACGCACGGCGAGTTCGCGCTCGATGACCTCGCGATAACCTGCGCCATCCGCATCCAGCTGACGCATCAACGCGATTGCGCGGACGCGCAGTCTTCCGCTCATCTCATCGAAGTCCCTGGCCGACAGCTTTCCCATCGCGCGATCGAACTCGAGCTCCTTGATGGAGCGTAGCACCAGGGCCTTTTCACGCTCGAGCACGGCGCGCGATCGGCTGGACAGCCGCTCTGACACCGTCGGCGTGTCAGCTTCGGCAAACGGTACCAACATGCGGTAGAGGCCGGCCCCGGCGGCGCCTGCCGCGCCGATGCTGAAGCTCATCAGGATGAGGTGTTCGGCGGTGGCCTCCCGCGCCATCACGACTGCGGACGTAGCCGCCATCAAGGACGCAATCACGAAGAAGTGCCAGGGCCGGAAACCGTCCGCCTGGTCCGACGAGGTCTTAATCGAGGTCGCGGAGCTCATCGTCGAGTCTCGCCCGGAGCGTGCCCTCGTCGACCGAGTCGGCCGACGCCGCCTGCCCGGAACCACTGGCGTGGCGCCGCGACCACCGCGTGGCAACGAACGCGACCGTCAACGCACCGGACGCGCCGATCATGTAGGGAAACAACCAGGCCAGCCGGTTGAAGCCTTCGTCGATCGGTGAGGCCAGCGGCTCCTGGCTCCCATATTTGGCGATGTAATACTGGTAGACCTCGTCGCGCGACTTGCCGGCGGCGACGAGACCCGCGACTTCGTCGCGCATCTGGGCCGCCATTCCGCAGGTGCACTCGCCGATGCGTTTCCGTCCGCAAGTGCCGCACATGCAGATGATCTCGCGCTGCAGCTCGCGCTCGAGCGAGCTGCGAGGGACGACCAGGACGGCCGTCGCACTCTCGACGTGCTGCGCGCGGATCGTCGCCGGCAGAATCAGCAGGAGCAGCATCAGCGCGGGCGTGGCGGCGCCGGCCGGCACCTTCGCGGCAGCGAACGCGAATGCGCTCTCCGGCAGCAGCGCGAGGCCCGTGCCCAGCGCCATGATCCCGAACCCGAACCAGATCCAGTTGACGAGCGGGTTGACGGTGATCGCGTAGGTGGCCGCCTGCGTTCCGACATCGTAGCCGGCGAGGACAATATACAGGTCCTCCCCGATAGCCCGCCGTATCGCAACCTCCGTCGTCGGTTCGTCCTCACGCTTGTTGAAGAACCATTTCGCCGGCTGCATCGTCGCGATGGCTTTGCCGTCTTCGAACACGCTCACGTGGCCCGTGATCATCTGCTTCTGGAGATCGCTCGTCACGCGCAGCTGATCGTGGCGGACGGTGAACGGGCCCACCGCGACCTGCTGTCCAGGCTTGAGGAGGACCTGCTCTTCCTGCTTGAAACCTTCCCCGGCGAAGCCTAGGAACATGAGCGCGATGCCGACGTGGACGATATAGCCACCGTACCGCCGGTGGGACCGCACCGCGAGGCCGATCATCGCGGTCACCAGATCGGTGGCCGTCGCGCCGCGTCGGACCTGAGCGCCGCGAATGAATTCCTGCGCGATGGTGACGAAGACAAATGCACACAGCGCGAAACAGATGCCAGAGCTCCACACGCGGATGCCGAGGGCGAACAACGCGCCACCCGTCAGCAGCGCGAGCACGGTCGGCCACATGAACTGATCGATCAGGTTTGCGACGGTCGACTTGCGCCATGCGAGCAGCGGGCCGACGCCCGTCAGCACGAGCAGGGTCAGACCGATCGGCAGCATCCACTTGTTGAAAAACGGCGGCCCGACGGTCAACCGCTCGCCGGTGACGGCCTCGCTCAAGGTCGGGAACATCGTGGCGAACAGGACAAAAAACGCGGAGAACAGGAGGATCCAGTTGTTGGCAAGGAACGCCGCTTCGCGCGAGACCCAGGAATCCAGTTCGTTGCGGGAACGCAGCAATGGCAGCCTGTAGATCACCAGGCCGAAGCTGAACGTCAGAATGGCGACCATGAAGATGGTGAACAACAGCGCCAGTTGGCGATCCTCCCCGAACGCATGCACCGACTGGACGATGCCCGATCGGGTCATGAAAGTGCCGAAGATCGTCAGGAAGAACGTCACGATGACGAGCGTGACATTCCAGACGCGCAGCATCCCCCGGCGCTCCTGCACCATGACCGAATGGAGGAACGCGGTCGCGGTAAACCACGGGAGCAGACCGGCGTTTTCGACCGGATCCCAACCCCAGTACCCGCCCCAGCCAAGCTCTTCGTACGCCCAGAGCATCCCGAGCGTCAGCCCGAACGACAGGAACAACCAGCCGGTCATGGTCCAGCGGCGCACGGCTCGCAGCCAGGCATCATCGAGATGGCCGGTGATGAGCGCCGCGATGCCGAACGCGAATGGAATCGTCATGGCGACGAAGCCGACGTACAGCGACGGCGGGTGGATCGCCATGTAGAAGTTCTGGAGGAGCGGGTTCAACCCCTGACCGTCGACGGGCGCCGGAGTGAGGAATGTGGAGAACGGGTTCTTGTGAATCACCATCAGGAAGATGAAGAACATCTCCGTTGCGGCGATCACGGCGACGACGTACGGAATCAGCTCGCGATGGCGCTCGCGGTTGACGCGGACGGCGATCGCGCCGAACGCCGCGAGCAGGAACACCCAGAACATGATCGATCCGTCGAGGCCGCCCCAGTACGACGCGATCTTATAGGCGAGCGGCTGCGCGGCATCCGAGTACCGCTGCACGTACTTGATTGAGTAATTGTTCGTCGCGAACGCGTGGACCAGAACGCCGGACGCAACGGTCATCAGCGCGGTGATCAGATAGAAGGCGCCGATGCCGCTCTCGACGAGTCGTGTTGAGCGCCGCCTGGCGCCGGTCACCGACGCGGCGATCGCGTACGCGCAGGCGACGAACGCGGCGAGCAGTAGAAACGATCCGAGGCTGGGCATGTGTCAGATCCCGGGCTTGCCGGCCGCGGCGGGTCCGCTGGTCTCGTACTTCGACGGGCATTTCGCCATGATGCCGTTCGGATCCACGGCGAATCCGTCCGGCCCCAGCCGGCCTTTGAGCACGACCTCCGATCCGCCTTTGAACGTATCGGGGACGATGCCGGTGTACCGTGCCGGCACGATTTTTCCGTTGCTCTGAATCTGGAAGCGGTAGTCCAGCGTGTCCGGTCGCTGCAGGACGGAGCGATCGACGACGAAGCCATGGAGTTGGAGGCGCTTCCCGTGCCACGCGGCGGGGTCCGCCATCACCTCGTCGACGTGCTTGTAGTACTCCGTGCCCTCTTGCAGGGTCGAATACATGAGCCCCGACAAGGCGACTACGAGAACAGCCGCCGTCGCCGCGATCTTCACAGGCTTGTTTGTCATGACGTACGAAAAGGGACAGCCACCTTTTTCCGGAGCGCAGTATGAAAAAGG
>JAIVJE010000346.1 GCA_020200195.1 Acidobacteriota bacterium
GTACCGTACTCTCCCGGTATCGACGTGGACGAAGTTGGACGACGGGTAATAGCCGACGCCACCGAGCTTGAGTGAGCGCGCCGCACTCTGCAGATGGTCGAGCTTGACGCCCGGTACGCGGATGTCGATCGCCTTGCCGACCATGTGCAGGCTCTTCGACGCCACGCCCGTGTGCGCGCCGCCCCGCTGGCGCAGCAGCAGGTTCGTGTTCGGCGAGCGATACCCTGAGATGATGTGGAATGGCTGATCGGTCTCGAGCGTGCCACCGAGCTCATGCAACAGATCGAGCAGCACCGGGTCGATCGGCTTGATCTCGTTCGCGCGGAAATCGCGGAGGATCCGGTTGATGCTCGTCAGCGCGTCGGGCTGGTAGGCGCCTCCATAGGAATAAGCAGCCTTCAGCCGCTCTCCCGTGTGGGTGTTGAAGAACGAGAGTACCCGTTCCGGCGCCTTCGCTGATGCGGCCGCCGCGGTGGCGGCATGAGCCCGCCCGGGGACTAGAGCCGAGGCCGCTGCAGCCGCCCCGAAGCCGAGGAATCTCCTCCGGTTCAGGCTCCGTCCTTCTGCCGCCGCCTTCTCGAGAATCCGATCGTCCATTCACTCCTCCGGACGCCGTTGATGAGCTGGCACGCTGCTAAGTGCCGTCCAGCGTCTATAATACGGCTCTCTATTGGACCACGGAGGGCCCGCGTCGATCAAGCTCATCACCTTGTAACGTCAAGCCCGACAGTCGGTTGCGGTCACACGCGTTGGTCAGAGGCACCGCAACCCTTCTTCCCTGCGCGCCGTCTAAGGCCTAGCACCAGGAGGAAATATGCGCCTCAACCGTTACTTTGTGTGTGCCTTGGTCGCCGCGTCCGCGACCGTTGACGCGGTCACTCTTCGGGCGGCGGTCCAGCGCTCCGCAACCGATTTCCGCTGGCACGGCGCCCTGGCAGCTGGCCAGTCCATCGAAATCAAAGGGGTCAACGGCGACGTCACAGCGGGAGCAGCCACGGGGAACGAGGTCGAAGTCACGGCAGTGCGGCGCGGTGAGCGCAGCGATCCCGAGGGCGTGCGTCTCGACGTCGTGCCGCATGGCGGCGGCGTCACCATTTGCGCTGTGTACCCCAGTCCGGAAGGACGGTCGCCGAACGAATGCCGGCCCGGCAGCGAAGGGCGCATGAACACGCAGAACAACGACGTGCGTGTGAAATTCACCGTCCGCGTACCGCATGGCGTACGGTTCATCGGCCGCACGGTCAATGGCGACATCGAGGCGGCTTCGCTCACCGGTCCCGTGAGCATCAAGACCGTGAATGGCTCCGCGAGTTTCTCCACCTCCTCCTACGGTGACGCCGCGACGGTCAACGGCTCCGTCAAGGCGGCGCTCGGGTCGAGCGACTGGACCGAGGAGCTGGATTTCAGCACTGTCAACGGAACCATCACCGTCGAACTGCCGGCCGACACCAGCGCCGACGTGCGCGCGAGCACGGTGAACGGCGATATCTCCACGGACTTTCCGCTAACCGTGACCGGGCGCGTCAGCCCGCGCCGTCTCAACGGCACGATCGGCGCAGGGGGCCGCGGGTTGTCGATTGAAACCGTGAACGGCAGCGTGCAGCTCCGACGCCGGTAAGCCCGCGGGCGTACCTGCCCTTCCCGATCCGTCCCAGGGGTCCACCCCCCTGACTGGTTCTCGTGCGGGACCTCGGCTAGCTACCGCGTTATACCCCCATCGCATACCGCGGCGCTGCTGCTGATATAATTTACGGGGTTGAAGCATCTGTTTCGAAAGTCGAGCCGCACGCTGCGATCGGTCCGCGAGTTCGCACGCGGCCTGCGCCACACCGATCATCCGCTCTTGGTCCATCTCGTCCCGATTCGCCGCTGCAACATCGATTGCGGCTACTGCAACGAGTACGACAAAGTGTCGCCGCCGGTCCCGCTGGAGGCGATGCTGACGCGCATCGATCACCTGGCCCGGCTGGGGACGTCCGTCGTTGCGTTCAGCGGCGGAGAGCCCATGCTTCATCCCGATCTCGACGCGCTCATCGCGCGCATCCGATCGCACGGGATGATTGCGGGCCTCATTACCAACGGGTACCTGATGTCGCCCAAGCGCATCGAGGCGCTGAACGACGCCGGACTCGACTACCTGCAAATCAGCATCGACAACGTCGAGCCGGACGACGTGTCGAAGAAGAGTCTGCGGCTGCTCGACAAGAAGCTCCAGTGGCTGGCCGAGTACGCGCACTTCGACATCAACATCAACTCGGTCGTCGGCGGTGGCATCCGCAATCCGGGCGACGCCCGCACGATCAACCGCCGCGCGCGGGATCTCGGATTCTCGACGTCGATGGGGATCATTCACGACGGTTCCGGCCTGTTGAAGCCCCTCGGGCCGAACGAGCGAATCGTGTTCGACGACGTGATGGGCCAGATCAACAGCGGCCGGCAGGTCATGAAGAACTTGTATTCAGGGATCCGTCGGTTCCAGGCGAACCTGGCGGACGGCAAGCCGAATGACTGGCAGTGCCGTGCGGGGGCGCGCTATCTGTACATCTGCGAAGACGGCCTCGTCCATTGGTGCTCACAGCAGCGCGGCTCCCCGGGGGTGCCCCTTGCGAGCTACACCGTCCAGGACATGCGGCGCGAGTTCCTCACGCCCAAGTGGTGCGCGCCCATGTGCACCATCGGGTGCGTGCACCGGGTCTCGAGGATGGACTTCTGGCGAAAACCTCAGCGCGGGGAGACCGGCACGCAGCCGGGTCGGGTCCGCCAGGCGTCCTGACAACTCAACCGCATGGCCACTGCCGCATCCTTTGACATCACGTCCGGCGTCGATCTTCAGGAAGTCGACAACGCCGTCAACCAAGCCCGCAAAGAGGTCGCGCAGCGGTACGACTTCAAGGGCTCCCGCGCGGCCATCGATCTCGACCGCGCCGCGAACACTATCACGCTGACGGCGGACGACGACTTCAAGATGCACGCGCTCTGGGAAATCCTGCAGGGCCGGCTCGTGCGCCGCGGCGTCCCGACCAAGAACATGACGCCGGGTGATATCGAGCGCGCCGCCAACGACACCGTGCGACGCGTGATCGCGCTGCAGCAGGGTATCCCCAGCGAGGCGGCGCGCGAGATCGTCAAGTTCCTGAAGGACCGGAAACTGAAGAAGGTCCAGGCGGCCATTCAGGCCGACCAGGTGCGTGTGTCGTCTGTATCTAAAGACGACCTGCAGGAAGCCATTCGCGTGCTGCGCGAGCACGATTTCGGGGTGGCGCTGCAATTTGGCAACTATCGAGGCTAGGAAAGGGAACCACATGGGTCGACTGTTGCGCAGCGTCACGATTCTCGCGCTCGGCGCAGGCCTGATGGCGTGCGCGCGCGCCAGCGGACCTCGTTCCGGGACCGGGACCTCTGGAGGCGCGGCGTCCCCCGCCGACCGCGAGGCAGGTGCGCCGAAACCGCCGGCCGACGAGCAGGTGAAGGTGAACGTGGACGCGCAGGCTCTGGCCGAGTTCAACGAGCGCGTAAAGGAGTATCTGGCCCTTCACAACAAGCTCGAAGCCACACTGGCCAACCTGTCCAAGGAAGCCACGCCCGAGGCGATCGACAAGCACCAGCGCGCGCTCGGTCGGCTGATCGCCGAGGCGCGCCGTGGAGCGAAGCAGGGCGACATCTTCACCCGCGAGTCACGCTCCGTGATCCGTCGCCTGCTCGTCCGGGTCTTCAGCGGTCCCGACGGACGCCAGCTGAAGGCGTCGATCATGGACGAGAACCCGGGACCCATCAAACTCGAGGTCAACGGCCGCTACCCGGATGCGATTCCACTCTCCACGATGCCGCCGCAAGTGCTCGACGCATTGCCGCGATTGCCCGACGAGCTGGAGTTCCGGTTCATTGCGGACCGGCTGATCCTGATGGACGTGCACGCGCACATCATCATCGACATCATCGAAGACGCACTCCCGAAGTAACTGCCGGAGCGGTTGGATTGCATGCGCACACATCGACAGATTGCCGCTAGTGCCTTGTTCGTCGTCGTCGTCGCGCTCGGCTGCCGCGTGGGCTCGACGGTTCCCGCAGGCGCGGCGACTGTGCAAGCGCCGCAAACCGCGGCTTCGCAACCTGTTCAACTGCCGAACAAAGACGGGTCCCTGAAGTTCGCCGTGCTCGGAGATTTTGGCACCGGCGACCGTCCTCAGTACGAAATGGCCAACCAGATGGCGGTCGTCTGGGAGCGCTTCAAATACAAGTTCATCGTGCTGGTAGGCGACAACCTGTACGGGTCACAACGCCCGCAGGACTTCGTGTCCAAGTTCGAGCGACCGTATGAGGCGCTTCTCGATAAGGACGTGAAGTTCTACGCGTCGCTGGGCAACCACGATGCGCGCGAGCAACGCTACTACAAGCTCTTCAACATGGATGGGAAGCTGTACTACTCCTTCAAGGCGCCGGACGAGGATGTGCGGTTCTTCGCGCTGGAGAGCACGTACATGGAACGCGATCAAGTGGCCTGGATTGAGAAAGAACTTCAGAACTCGAACGAAAAGTGGAAGATCGCGTACTTCCACCATCCGCTGTATTCATCCGGCGGCCGGCACGGTTCCGACCGGCGCCTGCGGGAGGTGCTCGAGCCCCTCTTCATCAAGTACAACATCAGCGTGGTATTCAGCGGACACGACCACATCTACGAGCGTCTGAAACCGCAGAACGGGATCACGTACTTCGTCGTGGGATCCGGAGGACAACTGCGCCGAGGGAACATCAACGATAACTCCGGGCTCACGGCCCGAGGCTTCGATACCGACCTGGCGTTCATGGTGGCGGAGATCTCCGACGACGAGATGTACTTCAACGCGATTTCACGCGCCGGCAATGTCGTCGACTCCGGCATCATTACCCGCCGCCAGCAGCCATAGCCTTCTCCCGCCCTTTGTCTTTGTCCTTGTCGGAGGCGTCCTTGTCCGCCCCCTTGGGCTGAGTCTGTGACCAGTCCGCTTCGAACACGGCCTGCATTGTCTTGGCGACGACCGGGTTGGTGATGATGACGCCGACTTCCCGGCGGCCGTCGAGCTCGACCTTACGCAGGCTCTGACTGCCCACGAACGCAGACGACCCGTCCCGGATCATCGCCCGCACGTGCAGACGCAGATCCGGCATCTTCCGCGCGTCGACGCCGGGAATGTCCTTGGTGAGCTTGCCGAACATCCGGATCTCCACACCCGCCTTGGCGCGGGCCTGCAGCAGCCGCAGCATCAGCCGATCGCTGACCTTCGCGTCGTAAATCAGCAACTGCTTCTTCGCTCGCTTGATGAACATCGACAGCAGCTCCCGCGAGCTCTCCGGGCTGATGACCAGGTTGTCGTTGCTCGGCGTGTACGACTGCCGCGTGCTGTCCGCCTCGAACAGCGACGCCGCTTCTTTCACAAGGCGCGGCTCGCGTGTGACGATGCCGAAGCTGCGGCTATCAAGGTCGAGCTGTGTGTAATTGAACCCGAGCACGTAGAGCGCGCCGTCGACCATCATCATCTTGCCGTGGTACCGAGGTAGATCGTCGGCCGTCCGCGCGACCGTGACCCCCGCATTGAGGAGCTTCAACTCCAGCTTGCGGAGGCTCTTCTCCCCGCCCCGGTTCGTGTGGGCAATCAGCGCGCGCACGGACACACCGCGCGCGACCGCAGCCTCGAGCGCTTTCTCGAGCTCCGACCGGTCGAACCGGAAAATCACAATGTCGATCGATTTTTTGGCGCGTCGGACGGCTTGTACCAGTGGCTTGATGCCGTCCTCGGGTTGGATGATGAGCTTCACTACACCTTCGGTTTCTTTTTTTCAGACCAGTCGACCGACGCATGGCCCTCTGGATCCAGCTTCAGGATGGCGTTCGACACCCGATCGGTCTGGATTTCGAGCGGCACCTGTACATCGTAGCAGACCTCTTCGTCCGACGAGATGCGCAGCTCGAACTCCAGGTTGAATTTTCGGAGGATGGCTTCGATCTTCGGCCGCAGCCCATCGGTATCTTCGCCCGCTTTGACTTTCAGATCGAACCGCTTCAGGAGCTTCGGTTCGAACGATTCGATCACCCACAGCGCCGCCGTCAGGAACACCGTCGAGAACCCCGCCAGCGCGTAGAGGCCGACGCCCGACGCCAGGCCGACCGCCAGCGCGGCCAGCATGACGACGGCATCCTTGGGATCCTCAATCTTCGATCGGTACCGGATCAGGCTGGCGACGCCGACGATGCCGAACGCGCGCGCCAGGCTGGCGCCGACGACGAGCATGATGATCGCGCCGACGACGGCCAGGATAATTTGCGTTTGGACCACCGGGGC
>JAIVJE010000347.1 GCA_020200195.1 Acidobacteriota bacterium
CACGCCAAAAGCAATGGTGGCCGCGACGTCGATGTCCTCCCTTGTGCGCAGCTCCGGGATCGGAAGCTGCGGACCACCCAGTCGCTCCAGGAGTCCGCGCTCGAGCGTCACCGCAAGAGGATCGGGTCCGGTATCGGGGACCTGGTCGAGGACGTCAGGCGAGCGCACACCGAACCGGCACGTCAGCGACGAGGTGCGCAACCCTGAGGCTGCGCAGATCAGCAGGAATTTCAGTCCTCGGTGAATCGGAAAGAGTCCGTCTCTGTTCTCGACGGAGATGTACGTGTCAATCTCAGTGCGTTCGAGAAGATGATGCCGCAACGCCGCGCAGCCCTGGTCGGTCCCGAACCCCGATGGCAGGACGATGCCGAGACGTCCGCCAGGACGAAGCAGGGAAAGGCCCCTTTCGAGAAAGAGCTGATACAGGTTTGTATGACCGTGACCCTGAAGACGGTACACGCCAGAGCCACGCACGAAATCGGCGAGACGAGAGACCGCAATCCGGCCATTGTCGGCTCCGAGTGGCTGCGCGCCATCGTCGCGCAGCATTTCCCAGGGCGGGTTGCCGATCACGGCATCGAACCCAGGTGACGCCAACGTCCGTCCCTCGTCGTCGTAGAACAGCTCTGGAAACTCGAACGTCCAGTGGAAGAACCGTTCACGACCGGCGATCGCGCGCGCACTGGCCAGCAATGGGGCAGACACATGCGAGGGGAGCTTGGCGGCGCCGCTGCGTACGGTGTGGGCCACGACATCAAACGAACGCTGGAGCGGCGACCCGAACCAGGCGGCACACCAGAGGTCAGCCATGTCCTTCCACGCCGTGATCGGAGAGTCAGTCGCCGCCAGTTGTCCCAGCATGCGTTCTTTGGACCTGACCTGATCCAGCGTATCGCCAGGGTCGCGCGCGATGGACACGCGGACTCCGACCGCCCCGCCGATCGCCGCGTCGAAGGCGTCCGATGGAAAAAGCGACAGCGTCCCGGAACGGGTGCGGCCACCCGGCCGGCTTCCGGCGACGTCCGCGAGCGACGCGCCCACGAGGCTGTTGCCGTCCCGCAAATGGTGATCGAGAAACGTGAGCGGGCGGTCCGTCGCGAGGGTAGCCAGCCACAAAGACAACCGGCCAAGCTGTACGGCCATGGGATTGATGTCCACTCCGTACAAGCACCGCTGCGCAATCGCCCGGCGAAAGCCGGCACGCTCGCCGTCGGTGATGTCCGAAGGGGACAGGCCCAACTCCTCGATGAGGGCCAGCTCGTACGCATGTGCAAGGTAGCGGCAGGCAGCAACCAGGAAGGCACCGCTTCCCATCGCGGGGTCGAGGATGCGCAGCGAAAGTACCTGCTCAGGCGACGCGCCGATGACGAGCGGGGCGAGCGCACGTCTGACGACACATTCGGTGAGCGCCCTCGGGGTATAGAAGGAGCCGGTCGCCTTGCGGCGCTGAGTCCGCACGAGGGTCACGGGCCCGTGACGGGTTCCTCGTTTCACGAGGTCCAGATCGAGCACGTGCTCGTAAACGCTACCGAGCTGTTCGACGCCGAGATCGCCGTAGGCTATCCGTTCAGGTCCGGCCCTTCCCGCACGCGTCGTCAGTGCCAGCAGCGCTTCACGCACGGCGCTGTCGCCGAGGCGCACCGAGTCCGCCAGCGGCGCGTGCGCCGGCGAGAACAGGCGTCCGTTGAACGGAGGAACCTTGAGCGTGCCCGCCTGGCATCCGCGATGCGCGAGGCGCGTAATTGCCTGCAGGCCCTCCCAGAGTCCACCCGGCGTTGGTGCGATCGCAGCGCGTTCGCGCAATGCCTCCATGCTGTACCCATCGCGAAAAGTCGGGTGCCACACGGGAACGAGGCCGCGGGCCTCCGCAAACAAGAGGAACAGCACGCGATAGACGACGATCAGCGGTTCATCCATATGTTGAGCGTCAACACGCGGCGCGCGGCGGGCGGCGGCTATGAAGGCGCTCACCAGATAAGTCAGCGCCTTACAGACGCCGTCGCGCAGCGACGTACCGACGTCGGTGCGATGCCGTTCTGAGAGTGCGATAGCGTGCTCGAGGGCCGTTGCACGGTCCGGCCGATCAGCGCCGAATGCGCCAGACCGCAACGTGCCCCACAACACTGTGAAGCTGGCCTCGTCTGCGAATGTGGCCGCGAGATCGAACGCGACCAACCGGCGGGAGTACGTGCGCTGGGTGTCGAACACACGCAGGGAAGGTCCGGTGACGCACAGACACCAGCGCAGACCCAGGCCGATCCCTGCGCGCACCGCCTCCCGCCAGACGGACGCCGCATCGTGTCCCCACCCTGTTACGAGTAAAGAGGCTGCGGGGCCGCTCGGTACCTCGAGCGCTGCATGCAGGAAAGTTCCGCGCGCATGGATCCCGGTAGGGACGACCGTGAAGCCCAGTTGCCTTGCTAGCGGCGCGGCAAGTCGGTCAAAGACCGCGCGTGGTCCCGACGCAGGCCCGAGCTCGAGCAGCACGCGGGAATGCCACGCCGCGATCCGGCGGCGGGCCCCGGCGCTGCCGACTGCATCGAATAGATCCTCGAGCGAGGCAGGAAGGGTACGAGCGAGCGCGTCCTGTGAGAGCAGTGTGCCGGAGAGACCGACCATCAACCTTCTCGACCGCACCTCTGTCCGTCGACGACGAGAATCGCGCGCAGCTCGGCGGTGCAACCGAGCGGCGTATCGACAGCGGGAATCCGCACGTCCTCGGCCCGGGGGTCGCTGCTCACTCGGGCGGCCGCCGTCTGCGTCGCGCGTCTGTCAAAGAGGCCAGCCTGCACCAACTGACTGGCAGACGAAGGCCTGGAACTGACGATCGCGCGCTCCCGGCGCGCCCGCTGACCCAACATCACCGCATACGCTGGTCCGATGGATGCCAGCCGCGAGGCGCACATCTTTTGAACGGCTGCTGCCGTTGCCGCCTCGAGCGCAGCCCGGCACGCCCGGATATGTTCGCGAAGTCCCTGCGGTGTAATCGGAAATACACCGGAAGGCGTGGCAACGCAGACCGGCAGAATCTCGCTGTGAACGATCCGCGCGCCCGCTGTCAGGACAAGCGCGTAGATCAGCACTACGCGGGTGCGTCTGCTCCTGGCCAGACCGCGCACCAGCGACACAGTGATCATGTCGTCCTGGGGCGGCCCCGCTCGATCGTGGACCGAGAGCTGGATGAACCGCCGGACGTCCAGCAGGCGCCGGCACTCGAGGACGGCCTCTGCTCTCAGAGTCATGTCCCGCACGGGTTCGCTCGCACGAGCAGTCGGCTCTCCTGCGTCCATGTGAAGCGCAGCGCCGCCCACGAGCGCGGCAGCGACGCGCGACTCACTGAGGCATCGATGAAGCTGGTTTGTGCCCGCTGCCCCCCAGGCGCGGGCGATCCGGCGTCCGAGCGGCGCCAACACCATGTGTTCGGCGGTGTCGTTCGCTACCAGCGCGATCTCGTGCACACGACGCGTCTGGCCCATCCGATCCACGCGTCCGCATCGCTGCTCGAGGCGTGCAGGGCTCCATGGGAGCTCGTAGTGGATGACGATGCGGCACTGAGCCTGCAGGTTGAGACCGTCGGCCGCGGCGTCTGTCGCCAGCAGCCACAAGCACTCCTCGTTGAACCGCCGGACGACTGCGTCACGCTCCAAAGCCGTCATGCCACCGTGAATCGAGACGACTTCCAGACCGTGCCCGGAAAGTAACCGCGCAAGCCTCGCCAGGGTGTCTCGGTACTCCGTGAACACAATCACCGGCTCGCGCATGATCGACATCAGTCGAACGAGGCGAGTCGCCTTTGACTCGTGACGCGCCGCGCAGGCGGCCGCTTCGACGATCGCCGCGAGCCATCTCCGTTCGCGTGCGGCATCCTCGAGGCCAGGGGCGCCAAGCACTGCGTCAGGTTCTGCATCCTCCAGCAGTTCCTCACCGTCCATCGGCAGGCGGAGCTGCCGCGCACTCGGGTCAGGCATAGAGGAACCGACAATGTCGAGCCGTCTTTGTGCCGAGGTCGCCAGGGATGCTGCGCTCGACAGCGCACGCTTCCGCAAGACGATTGAGACAAGCCGCGCGCGCGGGTCGCCGCGCGCCATACCCTCGGTCCACAGACGCCTGGTGTAGCGCTCGAGCAGGCGGTGCATCTGACGTTCTCGGTCCGTGGGGCGGACGGCCAGAAACCGCGTGCGGCGTGGCAGCGCGTTGGCAACTTCGCCGCGGAGGCGACGAAACACCGTGATTGGTTCCAGCTCGTCCTCCGAGCCGAGACGGCAGAGATCGTCCATCCGTCCCGGCTCTCCGTTGTCAGGCGTGGCGGTCAGCAGCACGACATGCCTTGCGCGGCGGGCGATCGCGTTCACTGCCTGACGTCTGTCGGTCCCGGGACCGGCTCCATGGGCTTCGTCGACGACCACGACGTCCCAGAGCAGATCTTCGATCGAGTTCAACACCTCCGCGCGTTTGCTGAAGTCGATTGACGCCAGGTAAACGCCCTCGAGCGACCAGGGATTCACATCCGACGGCATCGCCCGGCCCGCCGCGCGCAGCCATGTGGCGTCGGCGATCGTGGCGCTGATGCCGAAATGATCGCGCAGCTCTCGCGACCACTGCGGGATCAGGCCGGCCGGGGCGAGCACCAGTGCGCGAAACGCGTCCGCAAGTGCGGCCAGCTCCACCACGATGAGCCCCGCCTGGATCGTCTTCCCCAGCCCGACGTCATCTGCGATGAGCACGCGGGAGACCCCGTGGCGGCAGACTGCCAGGGCGGGCTCCAGCTGATAAGGCAGCAGGCGAATCCGGCTGGATGCCGCGGTACGCAGCGCTCCAAATGCGTGAGCGCGAAGCGAGAGCCGCCTCAGTTCGTGGAGCCAGCGCGCGCCGCGCACGACGCGGAGAAGTCCGCGCGGCCGCCCTCGCACCGGCCGGTCGAACGGCAGGAGCAGCGTGCGGACGCGCCGCGCGTTCGATGTGCCTGCGCCTTCGAGCCTCAGCGCCGTGCAATCGGAGAAGGCCGTCACACCCAGGACGGTCCACGATTCGGCCCGGACGATGACGTTGTCGCCGACCTGCCATGCGTCGGATGGGTGGTTCGTCATGTCGTCCCCGGTTCGGTGTGTGGAGCATGACGAGAGGCAAGCGAAGTGCCGGCGTGATTACCGCGGGGTTTGGGCCTTCGCGGGCGACGCCTCTCGCGCCGGAGGTGGCAACGATTGAGTATTCGCCCGCCGGCAGGGTCCTTCGGGTGGCTGAAACTGCGTACAGAGGTCAGGATCTGGCTTCGTCCAGGGCGCGGCGGGACACGATCAACGGCTGCTTCGCGGTTCGACCCGACGCCTTTTGGTCGCTCGCGGGCACGCGCACGCGACGGATGCGGCAACCCCGCGCGTAGGTTACGCCCGCGACGTCCTCGGGCACCGCGAGGCCAGCCATGAGCTGGCGGAGGTCGTCGACCGCGGAAGTCTGCTCACCCTGACTCGGTTTGGCGCGTTCGCTCTTCGCCCACACGGCAATCGGCATCAGTCGGAAGATGCCCTGCGCGACGTCATCATGGTGTGTCGCGAATTCCGCGAAGGCTTCGGGGATTTCCCGCGGCGCTTCGGGGACGGGACTCGCTGGCGGAGCTGGCGCCTGTTTCGGCCGCTTGGGGCGCTTCCGCGCCGCGGCCGCGGCTGCCACCGCTTCTGCATCGCGTTCTTCCTGCTCGCGCCGTTCGTGGTCACGCTGGTGCTGCTCGCGCTGTTGGTGTTCGCGCTGTTCCTGCTCACGCCGCTCCTGGGCACGTTTGTCCTGCGCCCGTTGTTCCTGCTCCCACTGCCGCTGCGCCGCGTCTTCGGCCTCGAGCTTCTTCCGCTCCGCGGCCGCTGCCGCTTCGAGGCGCTGCCTCTCCGCAGCCGATTCTGCCTGCAGCCGCTTGCGCTCGGCTGCCGCTTCGACTTCCAGGCGTTTGCGCTCCGCGGCCGCTTCGGCCTCGAGTTTCCTGCGTTCGGCCTCGGCGTCCTTGCGCTCCTGCTCCAGCCGCTGGCGCTCTTCTTTGATTCTGCGGCGTTCAGCCTCGCGCTCGGCTGTGGCTTCGAGCTCCATCCGCATCCGCTCGGCCTCGGCGCGCTGGCGCTCGACTTCGAGTCGCTTCCGGTCTTCTTCGATCCGGCGGCGCTCGACTTCCAGACGCTGACGCTCTGCTTCACGCTCACGCTCGGCGGCTTCGGCCGCCGCGGCGCGCTTCCTCTCCGCCGCGGCTGCTGCCTCTGCGCGCTTCCTCTCTGCCGCGGCCTCCTCGGCGCGCTTGCGCTCGCCGCCACTCGAACGGCGACTCCCACGCAGACGCCGCGGCTTCGGCGCCCGCCGGTTGCGCCGGCGCCGCCTCCGGATTGCCGGTTGACGCCGCAGCAGGCCGCTCCTGGAACTCGAATCCCGCGCCGCGCTGCCGCGCGGCGGCCGTCTCAATCTTGCGCTCCTCGGCCCGGTCCAGAAAATTTCGGATTTCCTGCGCGAACAAATCCGGCTCGAACCCCCCGAGCGGGGCGTCCGCGTCTTTCTTCTTTCGGAACTTGCCGAAGAGGCCACCGCCGGACGCTTCCTGAACGCGACCGGTGGCGAGCTGAGGAATCGTGTGGGTTTGGAGGTGCTCGGCGCCTATCAGCGGGCGGAGGTGGGCGATGAGCTCCTCTTCGTCGCGCGGCGACAGCAGCGCCGTGACGAGAATGACGTCCGGCAGCTGCGCGTCGATCGCGGAGATTGCTGCCTCGCGCGACTCGACCAGGACCAGATCCGCCCGAACCTGCTCGCGGACGATGCGTTTGAGGATGGCCGCCTGCTTCAGATCAGGCTCGATCGCGAGAACCAGCGGCATCCTACGTTTTCACCATGAACAGCACGAGCACGGCCCCGACGGACGCGAAGATCAGTAG
>JAIVJE010000056.1 GCA_020200195.1 Acidobacteriota bacterium
CGTCGGCACCGTCTGGAGTATCGTCCGAGACCTCGATTTCCGCGGGCACAACCGACCGCATGGAGCCGTCAGCAAGATGCTCAATCTGCTCGTGTTTCCAGCACTCCAGCGGGTAGGTCACCAGATGAGTACCGTGTTGCTTGGCGTAGCTGACGTAATCCTTGTAAAGCCCGATCAGCTCGTGCGTGAACCAAAGCATGCCTTGCTGACGGCCTGCGGGGTTCAGGACGGTACTCACCGGTCTTGAGACGTGTGAGCGCCCTCAAGGGTCCATCGAAGCCACGATACAGCGTCAACGTGACCGGGCTTCTGCTTGGTACGGACTTCGACACTACGATCTTCGTGGGGGCGGCACTGCCTCGCAAAGACATGTCTTCTTCTGCGTCGCGCAGCATAGCGAGCGAGGCGGCGCAGCGCAATCCCGTCGCCGACCCCGAGCACCTTTGCCCGTAGCTCGCTGATCGCGTACAAAGAAATGGCCGGCGTCCAACCGGCCCCATGTGAAGCGCCGACGAGCGCCGACCTTCGGTCGGCCGGAGTTCAGTTCAGGGTAACCACAGGGTAACCATTTACCCCCGTACACGCCCGATCATGACCGGCCATCGCCGGTCATGGCCGATCGTATTTGCCAATTTTTTGGATTTAGTGGTCGGGGCGAGAGGATTTGAACCTCCGACCCCTCGGTCCCGAACCGAGTGCTCTACCAGACTGAGCCACGCCCCGACGGCAAGATCGTCATTCTACCTCAACGCGTCCCGGGAGCGAAATGCCGAGCGCCGCGACCGCCTGCAGCGCATCGTGCGCGGTCATGTCGGGCTGCAGCGGCGTAATCGACACGAACCCGTCGGTGACCGCCTGATAGTCCGATCGATCGTGCGGCTCCCACAGGTTCTGCCCTTCCTCGATCCAGAAGTACGGCCGGCTTCGCGGATCCAGCCGCTCGGCGACAACGGTGACGTGGTTGCGCTTGCCTTGACACGTCACGCGCATGCCGCGCGGTTGCCCGGGCGGCACGTTGATGTTCAGAAACACCCGCGGATCCAGTCCACGGCTGAGCACCGCCTCCGCCACCGACGCCGCAATCGCCGCCGCCGGTCCGAACTCGTAGGTCTCGGCGCTTCGCTCGATCGAAACGGCGAGGCTCGGCACTCCCAGCAGCGCCCCCTCCAGAGCTCCCGCCACGGTCCCCGAATACGTCACGTCGTCTCCCAGGTTGTAGCCCTTGTTGATCCCGGAAACGATGAGGTCCGGGATCCGCCGGTACACCTGCGTGACGGCGATGTTCACGCAGTCGGTGGGTGTGCCGTCGACTTCGTAGACGCCGTCGCGCAGGGTCTCGAGCCGCAGCGGCCGCCGCAGCGTAAGCGCATGGCCTATCGCGCTGGCCTCGGCGTGCGGCGCCACGATCGTCACGTCGCCCAGCGCGCGCAACGCCTCGGCAAGCGCATGAATGCCTTCCGAGTGCACCCCGTCGTCATTCGTCACCAGGATTTGCTTCGTCATCGCGAGCGCGAACGTCGATTATAACAATGAACCGCGCGACTCACCGGCGCCGCGCGCAGGCGCGATCGCCGCGAGCAGAACCGTGGCGACGAGCGCGAGCGCTGCCCCCGTGAGGAACGCGGCCTGGGGTGAAACACGCGTCCAGATGAGGCCGAACAGCAGGCTTGCCGCGAGGCTGCCGATTCCCAGGGCGGCGTTGTAGACGCCGAACGCGGTGCCGCGCGCGGACGCGGGCGCCATGTCAGCGACCCACGCCTTCTCCACTCCCTCCGTCAGCCCGAAGTACAAACCGTACGATAGGAAAATCGCAATCACGGCGGTCGGCGTGTCGAATGTAGCGAAGCCGGCGTAGACGAGTGCGTACACGATCCATCCGAACGCGATCACGGTGCGACGGCCGAAGCGATCCGACAGCGCTCCCCCGCCCAGCGATGATGCCACTTTGACCACGTGGAGCGCCGACCAGAGGAGCGGAATCCAGAACGTGGCCACGCCGAGATCGCTCAAGCGGAGCAAGAGGAACGCGTCGCTCGCATTACCCAGCGCGAAAACGAAAATCACGGCCATCGCCCGGTAGAAGGAGGATGGGAGGCGTGGAAGGTCCGGCTGAAGCCGGACACGACGATCGTCTTTGTCAAGGTCCGGCTGAAGCCGGACACTACGATCGTCCGCACGAACGTCCGCGCCCGGGAGCCGCAGGATGATCAGAATGACGATGATGCCGGGAATGATCGTCAATGCGAACAGCGTGCGGTATTCGCCGGGGTAGAAGTACAGAAAGACGGACGCGAGCAGCGGCCCCAGAACCGCTCCGGCATGATCCATCGCGCGGTGGAATCCGAACACACGGCCACGTGCGTCCACCGCAGCAAACGACGCGAGCATCGAGTCTCGCGGGGCCCCGCGGATGCCTTTACCGACCCGATCCGTGAAACGAATCGCGACGACCTGGGTCCATGTCGAGGCCAGCGCAATCAGCGGACGCGCGGCGGATGACAGACCGTAGCCGGCGAGGACCAGGCGCTTCGGAGACTTCGTCCGGTCCGACAACCATCCGGATCCGATTTTGAGCGCGCTGTTGGCCGCTTCCGCAACGCCTTCGACGACGCCGAGGGACATGGCCCCGGCGCCGAGTACCCGCGTCAGGAAGAGCGGGAGGAGCGGGTAGATCATCTCCGAGGCCGTGTCGGTGAAGAAGCTCACCCACCCGAGCATCCACACCGGCCGCGACAAGCCGAAGCGCGGGCTTTTCGGAGCCGCTGATGTGTGCTGGAGCTCGCCGGTGCTCACGCGCGCAGGAAGATGCGGCTACGGTACATCCACGCGAGCAGCACGTACAAGATGGCGAGGTGCGCCATCGCGTAGGCCAGAGAGGCGTTCTTCGGTGCAGCGAACGGCGCGAAGTAATGCAAATAAATGTAGCGGCTGAGCGAGGTGCCTTCACCGGCTCCCGGTACCGTGATGGTCGCTAGCGTCTCTACGAGAAACCCGGAGATGACATAGAGCGCGAGCGCGTTGACGCCGAGCACGACCAGCGGACCGGTCCAGCGGCGCCAGCCTTTGATGTCTATCGCCCAGTCGAACAGCGCCAGGATCAAGGCGGCGGCACCGGCCGTGAAGCAGACGTAGGAACTGGTCCACAGGCTCTTGTTGATCGGGAACACGAAGCCCCAGGCGGTCCCGACGATAATCCCGACGATTCCGGCGATCGCCAGAACGGCGGCTCTCCGGTGCGGCGTTTCCGCGGCCTGGATCCACAGCCCGGCCACGCATCCCAGGAGCGTGGTGGCGATGGCGGGGACGGTGCTCAGGAGACCTTCCGGATCCCAACGCGGCTTCCACAGGTGGCCGCCCATCAGAGCCCGGTCGAGATGCGCGCCCAGGTTGCCTTCAGGAGACAGGTCGCCGGCGACTCCGCCCGGCGGCGGTACGAGCATGAGGACCGCCCAATACCCGAGCGCAAGCACGGCGGCGAGCGTCGCGAGGATGCCCGCGGCCCGAAGCGGCCGCGCGGCCGAGCGCGGATCCTTCCGGACGATGTAATAGGCGGCAGCCGCGATCAGATAGCAGACCGCGATCCGCTGGAGCACGCCGGGGATCCGCCAGCGTTCCAGGTCGAAGAGAGGATAGCCGGCGAGGAACAGGCCCAGCCCGAAGATGATCGCGGCGCGTCTGAGGATTCGTGACGGACGCTCGACCTTCCGCGACAGCGTGATCGACACGCCGGCGATGAACAGGAAAAAGGGAAAGATCAGATCTGTCGGCGTCCACCCGTGCCACTGTGCGTGAAGGAGCGGAGGGTAGACATTGTCCCAGTCTCCAGGGTTGTTCACGATGACCATCGCCGCCATCGTCAGACCGCGAAAGACGTCGAGCGAGATCAGACGCGTGGCAGCGCCTGTCGCGGGCGTGACGACGGTGTGGGTGGCCATGAAGCGCCTAGTATAATCGCGTCAGGATAGCCCCAGTGCCACCCCCGTTCGACGCCGTCCTCATCATCGCTTTCGGAGGACCGCAGGGTCCGGAGGACGTTCGCCCGTTCCTCGACAACGTCCTTCGCGGCCGCCGGGTGACCCCTGCGCGTGTGGAGGAGGTCGCACATCATTACGCGTTGTTCGGCGGCGTATCGCCGCTGACGGCACATACGGAACGACAGGCCGAGGGCCTGCGCAAGCGTGTACGCGCCGCCGGCGTGCCGCTGCGCGTGTATGTCGGGATGCGGAACTGGCATCCCTATCTGCGCGACACGCTCGCAGCAATGTCTCGAGACGGCGTGCGCCGTGCGATCGGATTCATCGCGGCCGCTCACCGGAGCTATTCGAGCTGCACTCAGTACAAGGAGAACGTGGCGGAGGCGCGCGCGGCAGTCTGCGCGATGGGGCTCGCCGACGTCGAGGTCACGTACGTCGCCGACTGGCACACGCACCCGGATTTCATAGCGGCGAATGCCGAGCATGTACACGCGGCGCGCGTGCAGCTTCCGCATGCGCTGCGGGACCGCGCGCGGCTCGTGTTCACCGCGCACAGCATCCCCGTCGCGATGGCCCAGCGATATCCCTATTGCGCGCAGTTCGAGGAAACGGCGCGGTTGATAGACGAAGAGGTCCGGCTAAAGCCGGACACTACGACCGATACTACGGGCCAGGTCCGGCTAAAGCCGGACACTACCGGTGATGCACAGGTCCGGCTGAAGCCGGACACTACCGGTGATCACGAGGTCCGGCTCAACCAGGACACCACGCCGGACACGGCGCATGATGTGACGGCGGTAGCGTCCGGCTTAAGCCGGACCTACGACACGGTGTATCAGAGTCGTAGCGGACGCCCTGAGGATCCCTGGCTGGGGCCTGACGTGTGCGACTACCTGCGCGAGCAACGAGCGCACGGGCTCGAGGCGGCGGTGCTCTGCCCCGTCGGCTTTCTCTGCGATCATATGGAAGTGCTGTACGACCTCGACGTGGAAGCAGCGCAGGTCGCACGCGAGATCCGGCTGCCGATGGTGCGCGCGCAGGCCGTCAACGACCATCCGCGCTTCCTGGACATGATGTGCGACGTGGTGTTCGACACCTACGCGCGGTATGACCACTCCACGCCGCTGCAGATCGTGGCCGGCTGATACAACTTTCCGGAGCGCCGCCGCGTCAAAAACTACACGGGTTCGGCAGGTTCGTTGGGTTTTACATTCGTAACAAACGTTCTCAGTCGATCACGAGTGTCTATGACTAAACTGACGGGACACATGCGAACCAATCCATCCCTTCTCCTGCTCGTGCTCGTTGGGGCGGCACCCACGCTCGGCGCCGCTCAGGAGCAGACGATCCAGATCATCCGGAGCGGCCCCGGCGAAGGGATGCAGATGCCCGGGATGGGTCCGCGCCAGGTGAAGGCCGGCACCGGGCGGATCAAAGGACAGGTGGCGGCGACCGATACCGGCGCGCCGATCAGGCGCGCGCAGGTTCGCGTCTCAGGGCCCGACATCGGCATGAAGACCGCGATGACCGATGCCGAGGGTCGTTACGAGTTCCGCGATCTTCCCGCCGGCCGCTTCACGCTGATGGCCAGCAAGTCCGGTTACGTAAACGTGCAGTACGGGCAGACGCGACCGTTCGAGTCCGGACGGCCGATCGAGCTTGCGGACAAGCAGATGCTGGACAAGGCGGACATCAGCATGCCGCGCGGCAGCGTGATCTCGGGACGCATCGTCGATGAGTTCGGCGAGCCGCTTGCGGACGTGATGGTGAACGCCATGCGCCAGACCTGGGCCGGCGGAAGACGGCGGCTGGTGCCGGCGGGAGGCCGGATCGCTCAGACGAACGACCTCGGTCAGTTCCGGATGTACGGGCTCCCCCCGGGGGAATACTACGTGACCGCGACGCTGCGCGGCGTCGAGACCCTCATGATGGACATGAACGTGGGTCCTGGCGGCCCGGTCGGATCCGCGCCCGCGTCCGGCTATGCGCCGACCTACTTCCCGGGCACCACGTCCGGCGCCGAAGCACAGAGAATCACGCTCGCGGTCGGTCAGGAAGTTCCAAACACCGAGTTCGCGCTGACGCCGGTGAAGCTCGCGCGCATCACGGGGACCGTCGTGAATTCCGAAGGCAAGCCTGTCGAAGGCGCGATGATCAGCGCCGTGCCGGCCAGCCGCGGAACGGACATGGGTATGTTCATGATGGGCGGTGGGACGCGCTCGAGCAAAGATGGCGCGTTCACGTTGACTGGCGTCACGCCCGGAGACTACACCCTGCAGGCGCGGTCGGTAC
>JAIVJE010000348.1:0-6261 GCA_020200195.1 Acidobacteriota bacterium
GGGGTATGCCCAGACGTGGAGCGCGTCGATTCCCGTGCCTGCGGGTGCTGCGGGGTCGAACGCCCAGCCTGCCAGCAGAAACGGCTGCCGTACGCGCGCACCGTTCCCCGGGGTGTCGATGTGCATCGCCGGCACCATCGGCTGGGGTGCCGGCTGCGTCGACACCACACGCAGCACGATGCCTCGGCTCCAGCTGACGATGTAGAGCTCGCCGGCAGAATCGACCCCGAAGGAGCTGATCAGGCCGAGGGTTGAGGTGCCGCCGAGCGCAGTCGTATGCTCGTTCAGGTTGCTGGCGGAAGCGTCACCCGAGGGGTTGATCGCGAGACCGAGAGACCAGACGCGCCCCGCGACGAAGTCCGCGAAGAAATAGCGGCCGCGGAACGTACTCCCCAGGGCCGTGCCCCGATATACGAATCCACCGGTGATCGACCGTCCGTCGGCGTGGGAGTACTCGAAGATGGGTTCGGTCAGTGGGCTGAAGGCGGGTGGCAGCGATGTGACGTTGTCGTGGGCCCCCTCGCGATTGCGCCAGCCGTAGTTCCGGCCCGCGCGTCCTGCAGGCTCGTAGTCGATTTCCTCCCACGAGTTCTGGCCGACGTCGGCCATGACGAGCGCGCCAGTGCCGCCTTGCGCGGGATCGTCAAAGTTGTAGCGCCACGGGTTGCGCAAGCCGAAGGACCAGATCTCGGGCCGGGCACCGGGCACGCCCCCGCCGAGGAACGGATTGTCGGCCGGGATATCGAGCCCTTCGGGGTCGGCGTCCGAAACGCTCACGTCGACGCGAAGCATCTTGCCGAGCAGACTCGACGGCGTCTGTGCCAGATGCTGCGGATCATTGCTGCTGCCGCCGTCCCCCATGCCGATGTACAGGTAGCCGTCTGGACCGAAAGCGAGGTGCCCTCCGTTATGGTTCGCGAACGGCTGCCGGATGAGGCGCTCGCCCGTGGACCACAGGAGATCGAAGCGCGAAGCCGCGTCGGCGCGCAAGGGGTCGGAGGCCGAGCGGCGAAAGCGCGCGACGACCGTATGGCCGCCCGCGTCCGTGAAGTTGACGAAGAACCGCCGATCCGTGCCGTAGTTGGGCGAAAAGGCCAGACCGAGCAGCCCCCGCTCCCCGCCCGTCGTAATAACACTGCTGAGGTCGAGGAAGTTGGTCGCCTGGAGCACACCCGCATGCACGATGCGGATGACGCCGTTCTGCTGGACGACCACCTGCACCGCTGGGTCGGACGGATCCTGAACGAACGCGACCGGATTTGTAAGTCCGCTCACAAAAGTGTCAGCCCTAAACTGCGCCGCGGCAGAAGTCGATAGACAAAACGTGAACACCAGAAGGAAGGCCGCTTGCACAGATCGTCTCGTCATCTCCGTCCTCACAGGGGTACCATTGAATATCGTCAAAGCTCGATTCCAGCTCTTCCGCTTGGCAGCAGCCCTGACAGCCGCCATTTTTGTGGTGTCGGCCGCGCCGCGCGCACAAGTTCCGGTGCCGACCAACGACCTAAACATTACATACATCCTCCCGCAGTGGGCGGACTACCTCACCGCGTCCGCATCGGACGTCGCGCAGCAGCGCGACATATTGCGCGCGCGCATCGGCGAAGGACCGCGCGTTCGCGTCGGCTTCACGACGTATGTGACCTTTGACATGACTCGCTGGGACATCGACCCCGACAATCAGGTTGCCGTCCGGGCGGCCATGGCGACCACCATTGCGCGAATCGACGCGGCGGTTGCGAAGGCCAATGCCGCCGGCATTCCCCTCTGCATCTCGTTCGTCACGGCGATCCGCAACAGCCAGGACGCGGTTGAGGCGGCGGCCCAGCGTGAGGACCGGCGCAACATCCAATGGCACTCCGATAACTCCATGGCCGACTATTGGATTACGCACTCGAGATACGCGAGAAAGCTGCGCCGCGTGCGAGAGGCGTACGTCCGAGAGCTCGGCCGTATCCTAGCGGCTCGGATGGCACTGTATCCCGACACGCTGGTGGCGGCGAGTGGGGACGGGGAGGTAGAGCTGTCGCTCGAGCGCTCCTTTCAGGTGGTTCCCGGGCTCACGCCAGAGACCTCACTGCTGGCCGACTATTCACCGTTCACGGTGGCGGAATTCCGGGACTGGCTCCGCGCGGCCGGACTCTACGCCCCCGGCGCCGTCTTCGGCGCCGAGGCATATTCCCTCAGCGCGCGTTATGCCGGCGATGCGTCCCCGTCCGATGCGAGCGGCGACGGCCACACCTTGAATGCCGATTTCGGGACGTCCTTCTCAGCCTGGGAGCTGAAGCACGTCGACTGGAGTCTCGCCGACGATTCTCTGAACGACCCGCGGGCCATTCCTGCGTCTCAGTACGGCGCAGGGGGTTGGAATCCGCTGCCGGCCGGGAATCCGTCCGGGTTCGACGCGCCTCGCACACTCAACACGGCGAGCGCCTGGTGGAGGGCCTGGGACGAGTTCCGCCAGACGATGATCTGGCGTCACAACCGCGACTTTGCGCGATGGGTTACCACGTCCGCCGATCCAGCAAGCGGCTATACGGTCCCCTCCTCCCGTTGGTTCTCGGATCAGATCCCGGCCGATTATCTGTTTGGCTTTACACCGCAGAATCCCGACTTCCGTCTTCACTCGTCCGCGAGTCCGTTCTGGACGGCGGATGTAAGCCCGTACGGCTCGCTGGGGATCACCTCATTCAACGTCAACCTCGGCGGCGGCGTATTCGCCCGCACCCTTGCGGGCGTGGCCCCGCGGATCGCCGAGCGCCGGGTCAGGTGGGGGATCTTCGAATGGAACCCGTCGGTGCCGCCGACATCGGATCCCACTGTCTACGAACTGGAAATGGCGCTGATCGAGCAATACCGCCCGTCGCTGATCGTGCCGTTCTACTGGAACGATCCTGCATACGGCATTCTGGACACGCCATTCGAGACCGCGCTCAGGGGTTTGGTCGACCGAATCAAAAGGACTCCGCTCACGCTGAGCGCGACCACGGTTCACGCCTCGACGACATCCGACGGGTCGGCGCGAACGGGGCCGCAGGTAGTGCGAGTCAGCGGCGCGCCAGGTGAGAACCCGCCATGGGTGGCCACGCCGGTGGAACCCTGGCTCGAAGTAACTCCGGTCGGGGATCGCAGCTTCGCCGTGGGCATCAAGGCGCAGCCCTATCCGCTCGGCACTACCACCGGCACCGTCGTCGTGTCATCAACTAACCCTGCGTACTCGTCTGTCATGCTGACCGTCAGCGTCACCGGATTCGCACCGGGGGCGAGCGCCGCGCCCTCCGGCGCGATCGACACACCGGTAGACCTGGCGGTGGTCAGCGGCGAAGTCGGCGTCACCGGCTGGGCAGTCGATGACTTCGGAGTGAGCGCCGTCGATATCTACCGCTCGCCGATGGCCGGCGAGCCGGTCCAGTCCAACGGGCTCGTGTTCCTCGGCGCAGCGACGCTCGTGGAAGGTGCGAGGTCCGACGTCGCCGGCGCATTTCCGACGCGTCCGCTGAGCACCAAGGCCGGTTGGGGATTCATGCTCCTGACCAATATGCTGCCCAACCAGGGGAACGGTCTGTTCACAATCTGGGTCGTCGCCCGCGACTACGACGGGCGGTCGACCACCCTCGGCAGCCGTCGCATCGATGCCCGCAACAGCGTCGCCACCCTACCTTTCGGTACGATCGATACGCCGGGTCAGGGAGAAACCGTCTCCGGGACAGTCTTGAATTTCGGCTGGGCTCTCACGCCGGCGCCCAACACGATCCCGTTCGACGGTTCCACGATCGACGTGTACGTAGACAACGTCCTGCGCGGCCATCCGACCTACAACCAGTTCAGGGCCGACATCGCGGCGCTGTTCCCGGGGTACGCCAACACGAACGGAGCGATTGGCTACTACGTGCTCGATACTACGACGCTGTCAAACGGCGTGCACACGATCGCGTGGGTCGTCCGCGACGACGCCGGCAATGCACAAGGCATCGGCAGCCGCTACTTCACAGTGGCGAACCCCTGAGAACCGTTCGACTGAGATAATCTACTCCTCGTGACGGCAGACGAGTTGAAGCAGCGGGTGCAGGAGTTCGACTGGTACCACACGATCGACCTCGGCCAGGGCGTCGTTACGCCCGGCCAGTACGACTTGCGGCCGATTCTGCGGCACTACGGCATTCCAGAGTCATTACGCGACAAGAGCGTGCTCGACGTCGGTCCAGGGCACGGGTTCTTCTCGCTCGAGTTCGAAAAGCGCGGAGCGTCGCGCGTCGCAACGGTGGAACTTCCAGCATGGTCGTCCCACGACGCGAGCCCATTGCTTCGGAAGGTGTTCGAGAAGCCAGGGCAGGACAACGCGATGACGCCGTACTTGTTCGGCGCGATCGGACTCGCGATCGAGGCACGCGGCTCGAAGGTCGAGCGGTTGTTCCATAACGTCTACGACATTTCACCGGAGAAGATCGGTAAATGGGATGTCGTCTTCTGCGCCAGCGTGCTGCTGCACCTGACGGATCCGCTACGCGCCCTGTATGCCATCCAGACCGTGACGACGGAGCAGGCGATCATCTGCACGGGCATCGACACGACCGTCGATCCGGCGAACCAGGCACGCGCGCTCTTCCTGGGCACCGCCACAGGCCAGGCGTTCTGGATCCCGACCATCACGTGTCTCGAGAAGATGGTCCTGGCGGCCGGTTTTTCCCGCGTCGAGCGCGTGGCGACGTTCCACCTCAAGAGTACGGACGGCAAGTTCGATACGCCTCATGGCACTGTGCGGGGCTGGGTTTGAGCCCCGGTCAATCGTTGTAGTCCTTGGTCCTTCGGGCTCCCGATCCACGGTCCTTCGTTGCTTGCCCCTTGGTCGTCGCCTCGCCGGGGGAGAACTAAGCACCAAGGACCAAGAACTGCTGCGGCAGGGGCATTACCCTTCCGATCGCGTATACTATTTCGGCCAGCGGATCACCGTTTTCGCCGGGGAACCCAAGCCATGCGCCAATCTGTTCCGATCACTCTTGCGGTTTGCTTATCCATAGCGGGTCCGGCCCGCGCCTATGCGTCCAACTCAGCCGGAGATGACGACCAGGCGGGCGTCCGGCTCGTCGTGGACCGGTCGGTCCTCAACTTTGCCGTCACGAGTCTGAATCAAAAGACCCCGCCGCAGACCCTCCGGGTGACAGTCACCGGTGCACCGGCAGGGCAGCCGTGCTGGAGCGTCACGCGGAGCAGCGACGGAGCTCAGGTTTTCAGCGGTTGCGGCAGCGGATCGTTTGAAGTCTTCCTGCAGGATCTCGACTACTCCCAGATTCAGGGAGAGCTGCTCAGCACGCTGACGATTACGTCGACTGCGGAGAATTCCCCGCAACAGGTCCAGGTGTGGTTCCGCGCGCTCGCCAGCTCGAACCGGCCCGCCGGGTTCGTCGACACGCCGGCGGAGAACGCGACGATCAGCGGCTCGGTCGGTTTCACGGGCTGGACTGTGGACGACGTGGGCGTGACGCGGGTCACCCTTTGCCGCAACGGCGTCCCTCCCGAGACCGCACCGGTGGACGCCCGCTGCGGCAACGCCGCGCAGATCTACGTGGGCGACGCCGTACTAATCGACGACGCCCGACCGGATGTGGCGGCCGCGTTCCCGAACAGTCCGTTCCAGTATCGCGCCGGCTGGGGCTTCCTCGTTCTGACGAACATGCTGCCGAATCAGGGCAACGGCACGTTCGTCTTCTCCATGCGCGCGTTCGACGTGGAGGGCGGCTTCACGCTGCTTGGAAACCGCACCGTTGTGGTCGACAACGCCAATGCGCCCGAACCATTTGGCGCGATCGACACGCCGGGTCAGGGGGAAGTCATCGCCGGCGCCGCCTACAACAATTTTGGCTGGGCGCTCGCGAAACCTGGCAAATCGATCCCGGGCGCGTCGTCCATCAACGTGTTCGTCGACGGCGTGGATCTCGGCCATCCAAGCTACGGCTTCCACCGCGGCGACGTCGAGGCGCTGTTCCCGTGCCCCACGTATCAGAACTCGTGCGATCCGGGTCCGTTCGGCGTCAAGACGATCAACACGACCACCTATGCCAACGGTGTCCACACCATCGCGTGGGGCGTGTACGATAGCGCTGGCGTCCCGACCGGTATCGGCAGCCGGTTCTTCACCATCTTCAACACGGGGGCGGGGCAGCAGGCGCGTGCCGGCATCGACCTGGGCCGTGCAATCGGAGAGCTCGCCTCACTGAAGCCCGCTGATGACCCCGCGCGGGTGCGTCGCGGATTTGCCACAGC